>CAZHIL010000296.1:0-3101 GCA_964532985.1 uncultured Albidovulum sp.
ACTTGAGAGTGTTTCAGGTGGTTTATGTTTAGGTGCTATCTGATTTATTCAGGGGAACCATGGTATCTTAATCGAAGGTTAAATCGCTAAGTTGGTTTTAACCTTGAATGTGTCACAAATATATCATTTTCCTTTATTCCAGGACATTATACCTTTTCTCAATAGTAACCATCAATAGGCATCTCCCTGCTCGGCATTCGCTGTCCTGCTGAGGTCTCCGGTACAGATACCGGCAATGGTAAAAAGGCAACGGGCTTCAGAGGAAGCCTTGCATTTCCGGGCCATGTGCCTAAGGTGTTGGGTGGAGGTGATCGGTGTTGTTGAACACAATTCCTGCAGGCATGCTCTCCTCCGTTTCCAGATGGTTGTTATTTTCACTGAAATAGGGAGAAACAGGGTCGATTACACCTTTTTGTCAGTCTCATGTCATTGTTTTTGAGATGGGTGCTTCAATCGCTATAATATCATTATCAGCTTTGATTCATAACTTTTGAGAAATGGTATTAGATATCAGATTATTCATTCCAGAATAATAGTATAATCCTACTGAGGGTGGTCTAGGGCAGAAAATAACATATACACATAGGCTTTTACCTGATTAAGTTTTCCATCTGAAATAACAAATTTCATATGGTGTACCCCACTTAGTAAAACGAAGCTTCCAGACTTACCGTATAATATTTTAGGTTTTGATATCCACCCCTCCACGAGAGCAGACAATTTCTCTTTGTTTACGATTTCTTCCCAAGATAATGCATCTAAAAATGTAGACCATAAATTGGTATCATCAATCCAATAACGAGGATCATTAGTAAATCTGTTTTTTGCCAAGGCAGTAACTCCTAGTGTTGATCCAATAAATTCTCCTTGGATATCCAAATTAACGCCATAGCGTGCTATATGTGTTTCGACTATGAATGATTTTACTACCCTATCAACCACTGATATATCACCCGGCCATTCAATGGTTTTCAGAAAATAATTTAGTTCTTTAGGTGATTGAAACCCCAAGATTGTAAGCCTAATGCCACGATGGTATTGGCGTGATGGAAAGATTCCAATTGAATCTATACACACGGAATTAGGTAGAGCCAAGCAAACTTGTGCCAACTTCCGGTGTTCAGCCATGCTCAATTTCTTCCCTACACTGGAAAAAAGTGCATCAACAACCGTAAATACGTCATTGATCTTGTCGACTTTACCTATAGGTGGGTATTGACTGGAACGAAGAAAAAATCCTGGAAGTTCTGAAATACCATTATTGGCAGAACCAACATCAAATTCTAGCGTTAATCTGTGGCCTACGATATCTCGTAGAGAGGAATCCTCACTATTTTCCATTTTCTTGAACAGATTAACAATAGTACCTGCCAGTTTGTCTGTATTGGCAGAATTTGTAGTTCTTTCGTAAAATTCGTTACTAGTGGAACTTCCTGCTATCAGGGTAACACCAAAATCAGCTGCAGCACTTTTTGTATGTAGAGGAAATTCAAATCCAAATGGAAATGCTCCCATTGAAATCGGAAGATTCTTGGCTCTTGCTAGTATTCTTTTCCACTCCTTTTCTTCAACAAGAGTTCTGGGTGTCCATCTTTTTGCTTTTTCGAATAAGAAGTCCAAATTATTGCCTTCTTTTAAAAGGCTGTATTCGGTTAGCATCCACATTTGTTCAAATTCCATGTAATCTCCCTGAATAATTTATATTTGCCAAGGCCGATAAGAAATTTTTTTTATTAATGATTTTAAGGTGAAGGAAGAAGTTTTCGTAACTCGAAACAAGTGAGTAAAAACCAAGTGGAAAAGTTAATTTATTTTCGCATTTTTTTCCTTCCTTACAAACAAGAATGAATTTCTTTTCGACGCTTTGCTTAAACCAATCCACTTTTCAAAGTTGAACAATGTTGGTGCAACATATTTTCTCAACTAATTTTAAATTTTTGTATCGAGTGCTAAATTCAGGCAGCCTGTTCGAGGCACAATTCATAAAGTAGTATATTTTCTAGAACGGGTTTGTTCTCTCATTGAGGGTTTAAAATAAATTCCATAACGGTACTAAAAGTACCAATATAAAAAGCAAAACAAACATTCATATGAGAACAAACCCATATGGAGTTGTGCTTCAATCACCATGGTTGACTGAAAATGGGTACAGTTTCGATTTGCAAAAAAGGTATAAATAAAGTGGTTGGCTAGAATCTACAGGAACTGGAGCACTCAAACGCTCTGGGGATGAAGTTGATTATTTTGGTGGAATATACGCCCTCCAAAATCAAGCAAAGCTAAACAAATATGTAGGAGGACGTACTGCCTTGTCTCTTCAAGGAAGTGCTCATTAACTAGATATGGCTGAAGGTCGAACAGTCCTTCTCGAAAGGAAAGGAGAACGTTTGCCGGACTGGTTCAGGAATAAAAATTGGGGACCCAAAATAGATTATTTCATAACGTCATTTTTACCATCATGTTTGGGATTGGTAGAATTTGAAAATAAAACCTTCTCTGTAAAAATATCCTCACCGGCACGAGCCATACTCGAATGTTTATACCTTTCTCCAAAGCATCAAGAGTTAATTGAATGTTATGAGTTAATAGGCATCAATTATTTAAGGCCTAAATCTGTCCAGGGCCTGCTAGAGAATTGTTCATCCATAAAAGTTATGCGCTGATTGCTTTATTTTGCAGACAATTTCAAACGCCCGTGCCTGGAAAGCGAAGTTTTGTCAAAGGCGGTGTTTATATAGATAAATATCAAAAACAGTACCGAAGGAATTTGAAACGAAAACCTGTCCTGTTAATGTCTGAGTTCAAACCTCAATTATAAGTGGGATTGCAACTGATTCCTCAGTAAAAAATTCGCTATAAGGAGGGATCAATCAGGCAGCAAGCAGTTTTACCTTGCGTGACAGCCTGGAAACCTTACGGCTAGCGGTATTTTTATGCATGATCCCTTTTGAGACACTACGCATTATTTCACTCTGTGCCTGGCGCAGAGCTGACCTGGCTTCCTCATAGTTACCCCCGGCAACTTCTTCTTCAACCTTTCTGATAAAGGTTCTTACCCGCATGATCCGGGAGTGATTTACCTTGAAGCGGGCCACAGATTG
>CAZHIL010000297.1:0-3535 GCA_964532985.1 uncultured Albidovulum sp.
TCCACCGCTTGAATTCACCTCTTCAAAGGCTGCAAGAATCCCAAGTCTCATTGCCTTGCCCAATTCACCTGCAGGACCGGTAAATGCCGCTGATTGCCCAAAGGTAATCCGGTTTTCATCTATACCCATATATTCCTGAGAATTCATGGGAGTGCCGAATATGCCCCAAAACATCAAAAAGAGGAAAAAAATCGATTTTGTCTGATACTTGCTCATAAATTCCATTTAGTATTCAAAATCGCTTTGATTTATTCAAGGAACATTAAATTAAGGGAACCTCTTTATATTCATTTTCCTGGTATTCCACAATTTTCAAAAGTCGTTTTTTCAATTTTTCCATCCCCGGGAACCATGGATTTTGCACGATTTCATCCCAAATCAAGTCAAATTCCGGCCAAAACCGACCCGGTTCGGCACGATTGCACACTCTCCCCCTTCATTCGGGCCATAGTGACACAATTCTCCCCTATGCCGCTTCAGCACGCACCAGATACTCAAACCGCTTCATGTTGTAGCACAGGTTGACAAGGCCAATCCAAACCCTCGACCGCTTGAGTCCAATGCAGTTCATCCAACGGGCGTTCATGCCGTTCCCGATGGCCCCGAACACATGCTCGACACGACACCGGACCCTGGAATGGGAATGGTTCAGGGCCGCCTGGCGGGGTGTCAGTGGCTTTCCCCTGTAACCCTTGAAGTTGATACGGGGCTTGTAACCGCGTTTCCGCAAACCGTCAACCGTTTCCCTCGAACGATGGGCACTGTCGGCAAAAACCTGCGGATCACCCCTTGGCGAGGGAGCCGGCAACTCCCCGAAGACCCGGCTGTCATGAACATTCGCCGATGTCACATCCCAATTGGTTATCAACCTGCTCTCCCGGTCAACCGATACATGGTTCCTGTAGCCGTAGTGATTCACACCGTTCTTCCTCATCCACCGGGCATCCGTGTCCTTCTGTCGCAACCTGGCCGGATCATCCTTCCACCCGGATGGAACCGAGCCGTCCCCGATCACGGCATTTTCCTCGCGCGTATTGCGCTGGCGGGGAACCTGGACCACCGATGAATCGACAAGACTGCCCGTCTGCAACCGGTAGCCATGGGACAATACCTGTTCCCTGAAGACCACAACCGGTTCATCGATCCGGCCCGATTCACTCAGCATGTTGCGATACTTCCACAGGGTCTTCTGGTCCGGTACATGATCCAGCGTTTCAAGTCCCGCAAACTCCTTGAAGGAGGTCCGGTCCAGAAGCATGTACTGCAACTGCTCGTCGCTCAGGCCATTCATGACCCCCAGCAGAAGGCACCGGAAGATGACGAGGCAGTCCCACGAGCGACGGCCCCTGCCACTGGTGTTGGGAGGACCGAACACTTCCTCGAGGACAGGTCCGAAGAGATCCCAGTCGACCAGTTCGCCGATGCTCTGCAGATTGTTGAATTCGGACAGCGCACGGCGTTGCTGGTCCTCTTCAAGCAGGTGGCGCTTGCCCATGTTGTCGCTCCTTGTTTAAATCGGAAAGGGAATGATTTGCTTGTGATGTACAGTGAATCACAACCAAAACGAAAATGCCAGAACATGAAGGCCCCTTTGGAAAATAATTGTTGGAAACAAGTGGCAGGATCATTTAATAGAGGTTCCCTTAATAATTAATTTCGAACAATTTAATTTCCCGAGCTGTCCGGGCCATCATACCGAAGAGAAATACAGGTTAAATCATCAGACTGCCGAACATCTTTGGAAAAATCCCTGACGCTACTTACTATTGCTTGGTTGAATTGCTCTATTTTTAAGTCCTTATTGGAATTAACAGCCTGCATCAACCCCTTATTTCCAAATAATTCATCATTTGCGTTCATGGCTTCCGTTATGCCATTTGTATAAAACACCATCCTGTCATTTGGCTCAAGTGTAAATTGATGGTCTTTGAATTCAATTTCTTCAAACATCCCCAAGGCAACACCACTTTCCATTTTTAAAAACATGGAACTACCATCCGGCTTCAGGATCAAGGGTGGATTATGCCCTCCATTGGAATAGGATATTTTGCCTGCTTTGGTATCAACAATACAATAAAAAACGGATACAAACATACCGGCCAAATTGTCTTCAACCAACAATCCATTGACCTCCTTCAATACATCGCTGGGATTTTTATTACCAATAGCCGAGCCTTTTATCAATGTTCTGCTTGACATCATGAACATTGCAGCCGGTACTCCCTTGCCTGATACATCGGCAATCACAAGGCCAATTTTGCCTTCTCCACAATTGATCACATCAAAAAAATCCCCTCCTACATTCTTTGCGGGCAACATTGTACCTGCAAGTTTGTAATTCTTTCCGCTGGGGAATATTCTCGGTAAAATTGATTGCTGCATTTTGTCAGCAATTAACAACTCATTATTGAGTGAAGTCAGTTTATCTCTTGCTGCCAAAGCATCTCGCCATAGCTCAAGGTGCTTGGCCGTTCGATCAATGGTTGTTTTCAAGTCCATAAAATCAATCGGTTTGGTTACAAAATCAAATGCCCCCCGATTCATGGCCTTCCTGATATTTTTCATATCCCCGTAGGCCGAAACGATAACCGATCTGATATTGGGATTTATACTTGGTATTTGTTCAAGGAGAGTTAAACCATCCATCTTCGGCATGTTTATGTCCGAGAGAACAATATCAATATCTTCATCCGCATTAAGTTGGTCAAGAGCTCTAATACCATTACTTGCAAAAGCAAATTCGTAGGTATTGTTCCTTATTTCCTTGCGCATTCTTTGGAGTACCAAAGGTTCAAGGTCTGGTTCGTCATCAACTACTAGAATCTTGTGAGGTCTTGACATGAAAATCCATTCCCTTGGTTTAAAATATTAGTCCGCTTGACTTAATTGTCCCAATTCTTGAATTTTGGACAACGTTGCAACTTGCGGATGTATGTTAATACGAAAATTAAAAACTTAATATACATATTTTTTTGTGGTAGAAAGTGTACAGTTCATATGCTTGAATTCTAAACTTTGTAAAGAACCATTCATCCAAAAATTTGCTACATTTTCATATAAATTTATCGGGACAGAAATGAAGTTAACTTACTACAAGGTGTTATCCTTCGATTGTTATGGAACACTTATTGATTGGGAAACTGGTATTCTAGAAAATTTATGGCCCTTGATTCAAAAGCTCAATTATACTCCTGGACCTGATAAGATATTGGAAACACATGCAAAATTTGAAGCCAGAACCCAGTCCTTGCATCCAGAACTGAAATACCCTCAACTTTTGTCAAGGGTGTATGAACAAATAGCTGCTGAATGGGATATCAGCATTGATCCCGACGAAAGCAAAAATTACGGCAATTCTGTCGGTACCTGGCCTGCCTTTGATGATTCAGTTTCTGCTCTGAAAACCTTGAAGAAATATTTCCAATTGGTGATCCTTTCCAATGTGGATAACACTAGTTTCAGCAAATCCAATAACAGATTGGAAATTGAATTCGATGATATCATCACGGCTGAGGATGTAGGTTCCTATAAACCC
>CAZHIL010000298.1:0-4618 GCA_964532985.1 uncultured Albidovulum sp.
GTATCAATATATTCCCGTTCCTCGTCTTCAAAATTACCAAGGGTCTTAATGTAGTCCGATTGGCTTAACCTGTTATCCTTGATGGTCTGAGACACTTCAATTCGCTTATTTATGGGTTGGTCACCATATCCGGGATTACCAAGAAAATTATGGATAAGTTGGGAACCTACCAGCAAGGAAAAAAATATTATGGTTGAAAGGAAAAATGTTCGGCGATCAAACTGCCTGACGTCAGCAATTTCAGTATTTTGAAACTGCTTGTCCGAGTTTAATATCTTCCTACCCAATTCACTTTTGGCTTGGGATAATTCATTTGAGGGAATGAATTCTTCACGATGCATTTGTTCTAGCTCATCAAGTTGCCTGGCATAAACTTGAAGCTCAAGGTTCCCTTCGGCCTTTCCTGGCCTTTGCTTAAAAAGTATCAAGACAATTATGCCTGATGCAATGGTTGATAAAATTATTCCGGGGAGCCAGATTTCCATTCTTAAGATTTGAGATTTTATAGCTGCTATTCAACCGATGAAATTTTCTCTGTTCCTGTAGCAAGGAGTAACTGAATTGAGAAATAAATCCGAAAATTGGGAAGAAGTATAAAATTAAGGGAATTTTGTAGGTCAAAAATTCGAGACATTCATATTGAACTAGTGAAATAATTGAGCCTGTATGATTTATCCACAATTACTTTCAAGGATTTATCTGGAAATCATGCTCCATTAAGAATAAGTAACCATTTTAATTTTTGTTAATTTGTACCCTGGGCTCAGTTTTGAAGAAGTATTCGCTTTTTTCCCTTGTCAGACAATCCCTTAATTACCATACCGGTTGGGAAAGGGCTTGGAAATCGCCCGAACCCAAAGAATATTATGATGTCGTAATTGTAGGCGCGGGTGGGCACGGCTTGGCGACGGCCTATTACCTCGGCAAGAACCATGGTATTAAAAATGTTGCTATTCTGGAAAAAGGATGGTTGGGTGGCGGAAATACCGGCAGGAATACAACCATCATCAGATCAAATTACCTTCAGGATGCTTCAGCGGCAATCTACGAAAAGTCCCGAAGCTTATATGAAACTTTAAGTCAAGATCTGAACTATAATATCATGTTTAGCCCCAGGGGCGTCATGATGCTGGCCCAGACCCACCATGAAGCCAGAGGTTATCAAAGGATAAATTCTGCCAATGTCATTCAGGGAATAAAGACCGAATATATTCTTCCGGACCGGGTTAAGGAACTGTGCAAGATAATCAATATTGATTGTCCCAGATATCCCATTCTAGGAGCCTTATGGCAACCACGAGGGGGTACTGCAAGACATGATGCCGTAGCCTGGGGGTATGCCCGGGCCTGTTCGGATATGGGTATGGATATAATCCAGAAATGCGAGGTCACTGGTATCAATCCACAAGCCAATGGAGCCTTGGAATTGCAAACTTCCAGGGGTATGATCAGGTGTAACAAGTTGGGAATGGTCGTTGCTGGACATTCCGGTGTTCTTGCGGAAAAGGCTGGTTTTCGACTGCCGATTGAATCGGTTGCGCTGCAGGCCCTTGTTTCCGAACCGGTCAAGCCTTGCCTTGATGTGGTTGTAATGGCCAATACAGTGCATGGCTATATCAGTCAATCGGATAAGGGGGAAATGGTTATCGGAGGAGGTGCCGACCAATTCAACAATTACTCGCAAAGGGGTTCTTTTATCCACATCGAGAATACGGTCAGGGCCTTGGTGGAGATGTTTCCAATCATTTCCCGCTTGAAGATGCTGAGGCAATGGGGTGGCATAGTTGACATGACCGGTGACAGGTCTCCAATAATTTCAAAAACTCCAGTTGACAATATCTTTATCAATTGTGGATGGGGAACGGGAGGATTCAAATCGATTCCCGGTTCTGGCTGGGCAATGGCCGAGTTGGTAGCTAAAGGGGAACCTGGTGTTTTGGCAAGTCCCTTTAGTTTGGACAGGTTCAAGGAAGGCAGATTTATCGATGAGAGTGTTGCTGCTGGGGTCGCCCATTAGTAGCATGAAGAAAGACAATGAAGGTTTCCCCGAAATGATTGTAGGTCAAGGATGTTAAAACTCGTTTGTCCCTATTGTGGAATCGAAGCGGATGAAACCGAATTGGTATCGGGTGGTGAAGCGCATTTGAAACGTGAAGGGCCGGATTCTACAGATGATGATTTTGAGGGTTATCTTTTTCTGCGGGATAATCCCAAGGGAATTATTCTGGAAAGATGGCGCCATGCCATGGGCTGTGGTAAATGGTTTCATGTTGCACGGTGTACGGTTACCCAGGAGGTTTTTGGAACCTATCCTGCCCAGACTTTCAAGCCACCACCCCGTATAATGGAGGAAATCAAAAGCAGAAGAACAGGACAGGAAAACGGTTTGAATTCGGATAATGCGGGGAAGTTTACATGAGCACACGACTCCCTACCGGTGGTAGATTTATCAATCGAAGCAAGTCCCTGAATTTTAGATTCAACGGCAGGAAACTCAAGGGTTTCGAGGGAGATACGGTTGCCTCAGCTTTGATGGCAAACGATCAAAAAGTGGTAGGTAGAAGTTTCAAATACCATAGACCAAGAGGGATTGTTGCCAGTGGACCAGAGGAGCCAAATGCCTTGTTTACCATTGGCAAGGATGGAGAACAAGAACCCAATCAGGTAGGAACAATAACAGAACTTGCAGAGGGGTTGGAAGTAAAAAGCCAAAACCATTGGCCTACTTTGGAGACTGATATTGGAAGTATGGCAAACCTTGGTTCCAACCTTATTCCGGCCGGATTTTATTACAAGACATTCATGGCTCCAAGACAAGCCTGGAAACACCTTTTCGAACCTGCAATTAGACAATCAGCAGGTTTGGGACAACCCCCGACTGAGAGCGATGTCGATCACTATGAGCACTTCTATTTACACACTGATATACTTGTCGTTGGCGGGGGAGTGGCCGGGTTGCTTGCAACCAGACTGCTGGCTGAAACAGGATTGAGGATTCTTCTTCTGGAACAGTCGCCGAATTTTGGGGGAAGATTGATTCAGGATCATGCCGAGTTTGGTGAAGGGGCTTCTCAGGATTGGGTGAATTCAACACTGCAGGAACTTTCATCAAGCAAAAATGTAACCATGAGGTCTCGAACCTCGGTTTCCGGTATTTATGACCATGGTTTTGTCATTGCTGATGAAAGGCTTCCAAATACATCGGGGAAGAGTGGTTACCTAAAGAGGAGATTGTGGAAGATCAGGACCAAGCGGATTGTGCTGGCAACTGGGGCCATTGAAAGACCACTTTGTTTTGCCGGAAATGACCTTCCCGGAGTAAGATTGGCTTCCGGGGTCAGAGACTATCTGATCAATTATGGTGTATCACCAGGTGATCGAACAGCCATAATTACCAATAATGATGATGCTTACAGGACTGCCATAGCTCTGGCAGAAGTAGGACTGTCAGTTCCCTTGATACTTGATACCCGGATGGAAATCAGGGGAACCTTGCCAACCAGAGCCAAAAACCTAGGGTTAAGGATTGAACCCGCTCGAGGTATTGGGGAAGTTTTGGGTAAGAAAACCGTTTCGGGTCTGGAAATGTGTTCGCAGGTAGGGGAAGGGACATCCCTTGAAAAAATTGGCTGTGAGTCAATTGCCGTATCTGGAGGGTGGTCTCCAACCGTTCATTTGTGGTCTCATTGTAACGGCAAACTTAAATGGGATGAAACGAATGTAATGTTTGTTCCCGATTGGAAGCACCCACCCATAGACAGCCATGGCAAGCAGAATATTTTTCCTGTCGGTTCAGCTAACGGATACCTGCAATTGCATGAGATTTCTTCTCAAGTTGAACAAATCGTCAGGCAGGTTGCCCGGGAATTCGACAAGGACCTTCCAGAAATACAACTTCCCCAGGCTCGGGAGATTACAGAGGACAGATGTTATGGTACCTGGTTGATTCCGTATAGCATGAAGCCCAAAAAGAAGATGAAGGCATGGGTGGATTACCAGAATGATGTCAAGGTATCGGATATTGATTTGGCTGTCCTTGAGGGATTTGAAAGTATTGAACATTCCAAACGATATACGACTCTCGGGATGGCCACTGATCAGGGTAAAACTTCCAACGTCAACGGCATCGCCCTGGTTTCCCACAACCTTGGCATACCGATGGACAAGGTGGGTACCACGACTTTCCGCCCTCCATACTCACCCATACCCCTTGGAGCAATAGCAGGTTCAGCCGGCAAAGAGCTGTTCAAGCCCACCAGAAAAACCCCCATTGATGCTTGGCATGTATCACAAAATGCCCATTGGGAACCAGTTTCGGATTGGCGACGCCCATATTGTTACCTGCTGGAGGGGGAATCGGTCGAAAATGCCGTCAATCGTGAAACCCTCAGGGTAAGAACGACTGTGGGTATGCTGGATGCAACCACGTTGGGAAAAATACTGGTCAAGGGAAAAGATGCAGCCAAGTTTCTTGACTTGATTTACACCAATGCCATAAGCACCCTCAAGCCCGGCCGATGCAGGTATGGATTGATGTGCGATGAAAATGGCTTCCTGATGGATGACGGGGTTGTGGCTAGATTGGATGAAACAACTTTCTTGTGTCATACAACAACCG
>CAZHIL010000299.1:0-12471 GCA_964532985.1 uncultured Albidovulum sp.
ATATTCTCCTCTTCCCCGTGATAATATCTCTTGGGAGACCCCCAGTCTGCAAATCGTTCATAAGTCTTTTCTATCAGTATCCCCAAGATACCTGCCAGATCAATGGGGGTATCGAATGATGTTTCCTTGACAAGAATGGAAAGGAAATTGATTAGAAAATTCCGGTGGCTGCCGAGTGGCTTGCGAAACCCTAGGGGTGTATCAAAGGGATTGATTGTATATTCCGGTAGCAATTTGAATTCCAGGTGAACGGCTTCATTTTTTCTCTCTGGAGGCAGGGCTTCCTGCAATACCCTGATTAGTCCGGCTGAAGAATTACCAACGTCAACAATTACCACCTTGGGAAGTTCCACTCTTGCCAAATTGAGGGCGGAACCGTCAAGTACACTGCCCAGATTCAAGGCATTCAACGCAACGGATTTGCCAGAACCAGAAGACCCTACCAGGATTTCCAACCAACTGCTCTGGAGCGCTGACCCCCTTTGATAGGGCCAGGCCACACCATCGGTGGAACGAAACATTATTTCTCCCCTTGTCCAAGGACTCGTCTGCCTTACCAATGGAAACATCTTCAATGCCTCCCCCAAGGGTACTAGTACTTCCGGAGCAGTACTGAAGGGTCCAAGACCTGGTACGGTACACAACATCGTTGACAGGGGATCGCCACTATTCCTGTCGGTTGTGATATTGCCCCATTGCTCAGTCGAATTTCTCAGAAAGATCAGATTCTGTCGGAACTGCTTGATTTCCGTACTGGCAAACCATGTGGAAAAACCAATTCGAAGTCTGATCAAGTCTTCGGTAATTCCCTCATCCTCCTTCAACTGCTCAAATGCTGATCTGATGTTTTTGTGTCTTAATGGATTGGTAAAGCCAAAGAATTTTACATACTGTTCCTTTACCTTCATGACATTCGGTTTGATTCCATCGAATTTGAACGAACATCTGAAGGGTATTTCGGGATGAGAATCCGCAACAGACCGGATCAGTTCGTTGAATGGAACGATAAATTCGGGAAACAGTGTAATATCAAATCCCCCAAACAGATGATCCCCAATTTTAACAAGGTCGTCATCCAGTATGTGAACATCCTCCCTTGATAACTCGTCATCAAGCGAATTACGATATCTTCTTACATGATTTTCAATGTGCTCTGGGTGTTTAAACCACCTTATAGCTTTCGGTATTTGCTGTGGATACAATCCCATCCTGACATGATGAAGGTATTGATCAACATTCAATTGATTGATCACATAACCTCTTGTGGTTAAATCCCTCGCAAGACAATCCGCCATTGAAATGTGCCTTTCATAGGAATCGTACTCATGCTGTACTGTATCAGAACCTTGATCTTCTCCACTTCCATGTTGTTTTCTCCTTTTAACCATGCGACTCCATGTATAAAGGGTCAGTATGACGGTTTCTTCGGTAAGATCCTCAGCCTGAAACCGGCATTGTTCTTCTAGCAAATCCTCAATGTCCAACCCCATCTGCAGGCATTTTTCTCTTTTGATTTTTCTTTCTAGCTCCAATTTAACCCTATGAGGTTCAGGGTTTCTGACGAATGAAACTTCAAAGGAATGCTGATGGTGTTTCAAAAATGGAATGAAGCAAAATCTCAACCTGGAAAGGCAATCAATAGTAGATCCTTCTTCCCCGGTATCATTTTTTGATCTCAAGCATATCATCGAAGCGAGAGTTCCATCCTTGAGGCAAAGTGTTCTATTGTCCTCGATTGCTTCCAATGGAATCATTTCCTTGAGCGATGGATTGGCTATTTCACCTGCCAACTTGGCCAACCCATCTGTCAAGCCCGCCATGAAACTAAGCATGATGATTGTCCAGGTCGTTACAGAGAGCATTGAACCGTGCCTCTTTTTCCTCGAGAGGCAATCCAATCAGGGAATCATACTTCCAGAGCCATTTTCCCAATCGGTTATGTATAAGGTATTGCAAGTTTCGCCTGCCCGAAGGATCCATAAATTTGCCAACCTCATTTCGACCATCCCACCGTTGTTCCCCGCCATTGCCTTTTTGGCAAACTGAAAGGGTAACTCCCCTTGCTGAAAATTCACTTGCAATCTCCTTCATTTCCGTGCTCTCCAAGGGCAGTTGGAACCTAATCTCACCACCACAAGCCGAGAGGATGGAAGCACCTTTCTGGATTAGTAGTTTTATTAACGGCATCATTCTGATACGGTCCTCGGCAGCCAACCAAGCAAATTTACAGGACGAAGGCTGATTCAGCATACAGGAATAAACAACGGAACCATGGAAAAGTGACTGGGCAACAATGCCCGCGGACCATGACATTTTGGCAAACTTCGTACCACCACAGATCCTTACCAGTTCATCAAGTGAGCGTACTAGGTGCGAATTGGCCGATGTTGATTTATCCCATCCGGGACCTGCAAAAAACGATTCAATCCTGAATGATCCGTATTCCATCAGAAATTCTACTTCCTTGAATGTATATGCAACTTGCCTGCTCTTTCCCTTTTGCCAGGTCAAACCCCAGGGATAGCTGCCTTGGGTCTTTGGTATGAATTTTCCATAACATAAAATCGGCAGATCGATTTTGGAAAGGTTCGATATGTAGTCCGGGGTCAAATTCCTGCCTGGTTCTGCAAACTGGATTTTCTTCCAGCTGCCTTCACGTGGCAAAGGCATACGTGCCAAATCCGATACATATGCAAGTCTGGGAAACCTGGCACTTATTATGGGTTGGTCAGAGCATCTTTCATTTGAAGACCTAACGACTACTGGTCTAAACAGAACCGGATCAACTTTCGTCAGCGGAATTATGCGATGCAGTTTTTTTTCTTGTTTTTGCAATCCCTGCTGATATTGGTTTATTACCTTGTAGAGGCTTGGACTCATCAAGATACATTGAATATCTTCCAGCAGAAATTCCTTGTCAATTCGTTTTTGGGAACTGGCATTAATCATCAGAAACGACAAGAACAAGATTCGTTTGAGAATCCAGATAATCAATTGTAAGTGATGTATTTTCCTGGTGGGGCTCAATCCCCATTCAGAGGCAATTTCCTCTATCGTAATTCCAAACCAACCTTCTGCCGGCAGAATATGATCAATAGTTGGTTTAAACAACGGGTTTCCTGGTTCCAAACCACAAGTAAACCAAATTCCTGTCGGGAGTTTCAACTCCCCAGACTGTGGATTAAATTCCCTGAAACATCTGTTCCGCAAAGCAATCATGGAACCATCATGGGTTCTGTATAATATTCCCGGATCGGGAATAATTGTCGTACTGGAATTAGTTCCGGTCATTCACTGTCCTCCCACGATTTCAAGAACCTTGTCAGGGTTTACCTTTCCTGCACCCATTAACCCTTCCAGATATTCATCAGGATGTTCCACATCCTGCCAAAATTCTATTTTGGATTTTTCAGTCAGGTCAATAAATTTACCCTCGGACCAATAGCTTAATGAAGCCGATGCCCTTGTCGCATGATCGAAGGAACCATTTGCTGCCCTTGGCCAAATGCGGAGAAATTCGTCAATCTTCCTGATTTTCTCCACAAACCTACCAGTGTCCCCTAAACGGCGGGCAATATAGAGGGATTCGAATAATCCTTCGGGATCAGAACTACCCAAGAGTTCAGCCAGAATCGCTTCTCTCCGACCAACTACTGCAAGGATATTTTCCATTGCATCGTGATAAAGGGGAATGTTTTCGTGAAATGAAGAAAAATATACCGCCCAAGCCATTCTGGTAACCATTTCCTGAGGTATATTTGGTAACCAGATTAGCCTCAAGCGTCCTCTCAAAGAAGCCCAGACTGGATGTTTCAAATTGTGACAGAATTGACAAATCGTGGCTAATTCATGAGCATGGCAGAATGGTTTGTGTATCTGGTGATCTACTTCCATATAACCAGGAATTCTGACCTTGCATGTTTGACAGGTCCAGTCATCGCGATTGAATGCTTCCCTGATGCCAACAACGGATTCGTAATTCAATTGAGCATGAAACCTGGAACCGAATGAGGCCTCATCTGGACTGATTTGAAGCATTTCCTGCAACAAACCTGCCATGACTGCTAATTGATGGTCCTCAGGGAACCGTCAACCGAAACATTGGAGGTACCGTTACCAAACAGAGATCCGATGCCAACACCCAGGGTGGTGGGTATGGCAACCATGGCCGCACCTACAAATACCAGTGTAAATGCTGTTGATAATCGGGCTGAGGGATCATTGGGATTGATTGCGTGCTGTCTGAATTTAAGGAGCCCCAGAAGGGCAATGCCAATCCCCAACAGGAAGGCAGCTGCACCGATCAGGTCAGCGATATCACCTACCTGACTTTGTAGCTCCGAAGCCATGTCACCAATATTGTTGACTTGGGCTGCCACCGGAATCACCCAGAACGGATAAATCGATACTGAAAAAATTACTGGTAATAGATACATGTTTTTTCCTTTGATAAAATGGATTTACGTCGGAACAGGTTATGATGCCCTAATGCCGAACATGCACAGTTTGGTGTAAGTTGCAGACTATTTTCCGGTTGAGAAAAATTTTCTTGTGGATAAATCGGATGTCACTTTCCGGTTTGTGATTTTTGCCTTGGGATTCCAAGAGGTCTTCAAACAGGGTATTCCCAAAATCCTTCAACTATTTCAGATGGTATTTTTGCATCCCATTTTTGTATCATTTCCCTTTCTGGAGGCTTCTCGAAATATTTTTCACCATCGAAAATTTACCCTGAGGTTTTAATTCTTAGAGGGCTCAGAAATGGTTGAAAACAGAAAAAAGCGCCTGGCTGAATTCAAGTCAAGGCACGAATTTTGGAGCAATGATGAAGTCAAGATCTTAACCGATCTATGGCTTCAGGATGTACCGGCGGCATATATTTCCAAGGTCCTGAAAAGGTCAGGAAATGCCATAGAAGTAAAGGCATTGCGCTTGGGCTTGGCACCACGGAGAAGCGAGCGGAAGCTTGTTCACAATGCCAAGGGACAGAAAGCCAGGGTAAGACCCTGCCTGAACTGTAAGACTCTCTTTTTTTCGATCGGTATTGGAAATCGTATTTGTGCCAATTGCAAGGAACATCCCAGTTGGCAATCGGGTACCGACCTTCACTTGAACTTCGAGGAATTTAACTTGGATTAGTCACTGAAAGGGGCTAGTATGTGTCATTTTTCAGAACCGATCCCTCATGAAAATAGACCAAGCCCTTATTGACGAAGTTATCAGCAAAGTACCCCTTCACGAAGTGATTTCTAGGGAAGCTGGTACAATATTCAAGCCAAGTCAGGAGGGTTACAAGGGTCTGTGCCCCTTTCATCAGGAAAAAACTCCCTCTTTCGTGATCTACAATTCTTCCCGACCAAATTATATCTGCTTTGGTGCCGGTTGTGGTGAAAAGGGCAATGTGATCACCTTCCTCATGTAGTGGAAGGGCATGGGCTTCAGGGAAGCCTTTGACTGTGCACGGGAGTTGGCAAACATACAACTGGATGAGTATTCACCAGCCATCGAACGACCGGCGGTAGCAACAGTCCAATCAGAAAAACCCATACCCTGGGATTTGCCAGCCATCACTTCCAATGTAGAATTGCCCACAGTTGGAAAACCGGTTCTTATCCATAATCCCGGAAAGGGAACAACCCATATAAACACCCCCTCACACGTCCACATATATCGGAATACGGATGGTGAGCCTCTGCTGATTGTACTCCGCTTTGCAACTGAAAAGGGTGGCAAGTATTTTCATCAGGTTACCTGGAAAAAAGGAGGTATCCCCTCCCATCCGAACTTGCTGGGCCATTGGTACCAAATAGCCTTTGAACCCAATCGTCAAAGGCCTCTTTACGGAATGGAAGATATACCACGTTGGCAACAGAAGGCGGCACGCTATATTCTGATTGTAGAGGGTGAAAAAACCAGAGACGCTGCTACCGAGATGCTGCCACTTGATCGCTTGGGCGTGCTGATCCTTTGCAATCTCGGAAGCACGGGAGCAATCAACAAGATTGATTGGTCATGGTTGATGGAAGCACTGCAGAAATCTGCATCCTCCTTCTCCCCGGTAAATATCATCCTGTGGCCGGATGCTGATGCGATTCTAGAAAGATTTGATGGTTCAAGCATGGATCCTCAGGACAAGTTTGTTTCCCAGTGGCAATCCGAGATACGCAAGGCAATGGTTAAATACGGGCTTGATCAGGATACGATCAACATCAGACGAGTTTATCCTGAAACTGATAGAAAGTCAGGCTGGGATCTAGCCGACTCACTGGAGGTAGGCTGGAATGAAACTGACTTTATCAACTGGTATCTGAACAACAGCTCCCTGATATCAGATAATGGGAATGATCATTTCCTAGGAATTGATGATCAGCAACGGCTCTGATAACTACGGTTCATCACCGATATATTTATTTGGGTGTTCTGAACCTATATCCTGAAGGAGTTGGCAAATGACCTTACTCACCGAAACAGGGGAAGACCCTTTTAGGTTATTGGGTTAGTGGTTCATTCAGTTTGGTGGTTTGATTATCAATTATCTCGTCAAATCGGGAAGGGTCATTGGCAAGTAGCTTTAAAAGATTGTTGAGAGCCTTGCTTATAATTACTTCTCCAGATTCATATTTCTGGAACGCATTTTGACCTCCACCAATCAACAACCCTGCTTTTTGCTGAGTTAAACCAAGCTTCCTTTTCCTGATATGGCGTATTTGTTCCGGGCTATATAACCCTTTTTCCATTGACTTCATCCTGTTGATTGCAAGGTCGGACACACGCATGTCCCGAGCATCATGCAATCCACTTTCTCCGGTGCTGTCGTCATCAGCATACCATCCCGGCATCTCGACTGTTTCTTTCATACCCTTATATCTTAAAGTCATCGATCGTTTACCACGTACCAACCTTTGACCGGTTTCGGGATGAATACGTTCTTTCGTTCGTATTACCATGGTTACTTCTCCTTAAACGATGTACAAACAAATTCATCGGTTAAGTTGTGTTAGACATCCATCCATATCTTATGATTATAATTTGTCGTCATTGACTTGTAGAAATTTAGATTTGTAAGATTTTCAATAATATTTTCCATGTCAGAACGCGTCATTCCCATTTCGATTGCACCATTTTGGGCAGTCTTAGTAAATATCAATTTGGATACATTATCCCTGATTGAAGCAAGGTTATAGGACGGTTTAAGTTTTTCCATAAATCCACCATTATGGTGTTTATTCAACAAATACAAGTATTATACGAACAAAATAATCGGCATTCACTTGCGCAATAGTTACTTGAAAGGTTTCAGAAGTCTTTAGCTTAATGCACTAAAATCCCAAACTGAAAGTTATTTTGGAAGGAGAATCTGGATGCTTAAATTTTATAAACTTCTAATTCGCTAATTTCATTTGTTATCCAAAAAAAGAGGGGAAGTACCAAAGTGTTTACCGATGAAACGTTCAACCCTGGCTATAAAATCAACTTCATCTGCCGGTCCAATTGTCAACTCAGCCACACCCTTGCCCTTCAAGCTTAGGGTCTGGCGACTATCAACCAGATGAGATTGCTGATAACCTTCCCTTGTTATGATCAAATGAATTGTACGCTCCGGTCCGGCACAATTAATCAACGGCAGAACCTCCTCAATAAAACCCACACCTGAAATTATTGAAGGTTTCCGTTTATTCTTGTTGTTCATGACCCTTTTGAGTACAAGTTCCCCAAGATGGGATTTACCAAATTTGGGTTTGATTATCGTTTCACTGTAATTTATATATGCCTCTCTGGGGGTTAACCCATCAAATGCTTCGTTCGGTACATCCTTGTTATTCTCAAAGTGAAAGATGGATAAATCCTCGGATAATCCGTAATATTTGTGGGTTTCTTTCTTCAATATATCGGAAAGGGCAAAGTGATCCCCATTGAAATGATTTGATAAAATTGCTCCTGCCCTGTTTTTACCGGTTCTTGGCAAGCCGGAAATCAAAAACAGCAGGGGAACTTTGGGAGACATGGATTGATGAATAAACAGTTGGTCAAAATATTGTTTCGGTACTGGCGGAAATTTGATAACTCCGTTGCAGGGTAAAGGATACGTTTAATGATGACAAAAGTCAAAAAGGCCATCTTCCCGGTTGCCGGGCTTGGAACAAGGTTTTTACCTGCGACGAAATCCATTCCCAAAGAGATCATACCACTTGTGGACCGACCGCTGGTCCAATATACATTGGACGAGGCAAGAACCTCGGGTATCGAGGAATTCATTTTTGTAACTTCCAGAGGGAAAGGAGCACTGGAAGATTATTTCGATCACTCACCCATTCTGGAAAACCACCTTCGGGAGAAGGGCAATCCGGATTTACTCAGTATCGTGCAGGAAACCACACTTGACAGTGGAACGATTGCCTATGTCAGACAACATTATCCCAAGGGATTGGGGCATGCAATTTGGTGTGCCAGGCATTTGATCGGCGACGAACCCTTTGCGGTCATACTGACTGATGATGTGATAATTTCGGAAGAACCTGTCCTCGGCCAGATGATTGCTGCATATGAGCACCTTGGTGGTACCATGGTTGGCCTCTCCAGGGTTTCTTGGGATAAGGTTTCGAATTACGGTATCGTTGAGCCTGAAACTTCCGAGGGTAAAGTCCTTCGCCTGAAGGGAATGGTCGAAAAACCTGCCAGGGAACAGGCTCCCTCTGACCTAGCAATTATTGGACGGTATATTCTTACTCCCAGAATTTTTGATGTTCTGGCGAAGACGCATCCCGATACCAAGGGAGAAATCCAAATCACCGAGGCCATCGCCAGTGAAACAGGTAGCAGTCCGGGTGTTTTCGGCTTTGTCTTTGAAGGTCAAAGGTTTGATTGTGGCAGCAAACTAGGATTCCTGCAAGCGGGCATCACTCTAGCCCTTGAACGACCTGAACTCAAGGGCAATCTGCAGGAATTCCTTAAATCCCTGGATTTAAACTGATTCCTCCTGCTCAGCTCAAGCCGATCTTGGCGACCTGGACTATGTTGGTCGAACCTGATACATTAAACGGTACACCGGCGGTAATGATAATCTGGTCATCTCCCTGGCCAAAATCTGCAAACCTTGCCACTGAAGTAGCTATTTCCACGGCATCATCAAATCCCAAAGCCTTGTCGGTAATTTCACAATGACCACCCCAAACCAAGCATAATCTCCTGGCATATTTTTCAAATGGTGTCATGATGATAATTGGAACCTTGGGTTTTTCCCGGGATACCAATCTGGCCGTGGTACCGGAGTGTGTAAAACAGCAAATAGCCTTGACATCCGTGGTTTCAGCAATTTGCCGGGCAGCCAGGGTTATCGCATCTGGAATCGTTTTTCTAATTCCGGTTCGAGAAGCCTCAAGTACTTGCCAGTAGGTGGGATCCTTTTCGACTGATATGGCAACATTGTTCATGGTCTGAATGGATTCGACCGGATATTTACCAACTGCAGATTCTGCTGACAACATCACAGCATCAGCCCCTTCATAAATTGCTGTTGCGACATCCGATACTTCGGCCCTTGTCGGTGTGGAACTATTTATCATGCTTTCCAGCATCTGCGTGGCCACGATTACAGGTTTGGCTTCCCCTCGGCACTTCCTGATAAGGCGTTTCTGGATGGGAGGCACGGTATGGATTGGCAATTCTACACCCAAATCACCTCGAGCAATCATGATCCCATCGGAAGAATCAAGAATTTCATCAAACTGGTCGATTGCAGCTGGTTTCTCCACTTTGGTCATGATTGCCGCCCTGCCCTTGACAAGGGCTCTGGCTTCCTTCACATCTGCGCTGCTTTGAACAAAAGACAAGGCCAGCCAATCCACTCCCAGTTCACAGGCAAATTGCAAATCACTGCGGTCTTTACTTGAAAGGGCTGCCAGAGGGAGAATAACATCGGGAACATTCACCCCCTTGTGACCTGAGATTTCTCCTCCCTCAACAACTTTTACCTCAGCGAAATCCTTACCGCAGGACATGACTTCAAGCCTGATTTTACCATCATTAACGAGCAGTGTTGAATTGGGCCTGATGGCCTTGAAAATCTCCGGATGTGGCAGGCATACCCTAGTTTTATCACCTTCGGAGGGATCCAAATCAAGACGAAACCGGTCACCCTCCTCAAGTATTTCCTTGCCCTTGCTGAAGGTTCCTATTCTCAGTTTTGGACCTTGCAGGTCGGCAAGTATCCCAATTGGTCTCTTGAACTCGCTTTCAATGTCCCTGATGATGCCATGCAATTTCGTGATTGCTTTGTGATCCCCATGACTCATGTTCAAACGGAATACATCGGCACCAGCTACAAACATCTCCTTTATGGCAGAATAACTGCTTGAAGCCGGGCCAAGGGTGGCTACTATTTTCAGATTACGTGATCGTTTCAATGTGTTTTCCTTACAGGGATGCCCAACAGTAGGGCATTATATAAATTTGCTGGTATTCTAGATTTATCAGGATACTAATGCAACATGTCCCTACAACATAAGCAGGGTTATCGCCCTTTAGATTAGGTTGAAATGTTATTAAGGGATTCTCAGATAAATCACATGGATATAGTATAAAATTATGGGGGACTGACCTCAATACAAGAATCTGATACCAATATGTCCTTAAATGTCCCCAAAGTGTGGAAAAACGGGAATGCCCCACATCTACCTTGTACGAAAATACCTATGACTTGAAACTGCCGAGGTTACCTGGCTTTTAGGCGGTGACTTACTTTCTTTGCTCAGGCCAGAAATATAGAGACCATGAGTTTGGATGATGAATGGACCAAGTCATTTTCATTGGAATGTAAATCGGCTTGATATAAATGATGGTTTCCCTAGAGATTGTATTGGTCGATAGTTTTACAAGGAAGACTTAATATAATGACCCAATTGTTTTTCATGGATGAAAGCGGGCATGATCACAAGAACATGCCCTATGAGGTCCGCGATGGATTTTCGATCCATGTAAGTAAACTCTGGCCCTTTGTCCAGTAAATGCAGGGCTTGGAAATGGAGTGCTTTGGCCAGAGGAGACTTGTAGAAATTAAGGGCTCAAAACTGCTTGATAAAAGGAAGTTTAAGTGGGCTGCCCAAGATAAGGATTTAGATCCTGTGAGGCGAAAGAACCTCTGTAAAGAATTCTTTCAAAATAGCGGTAACCCACCACGTGATCAGTTCACCGCTTACGGTCAAGCCTGCCTGAAATTGGCCCAGGGTATTGTAGATCTTCTTATTGATTTGGATGCGGTTATATTCGCAGTTGCCATACCGAGTGGGATTCGTTGGCCACCCAATTATAGCCTAGGCGATTTCTTGCGCAAGGATCAGGTCTTTTTGTTCGAAAGGTTCTTTTATCTATTGGAGGATAAAAATGAACATGGCGTGATTGTCATGGATGAAACTGAAAAGAAGCGGGACAGTCGCTTTGTCACCCGAATGGAAAAATGTTTTACTAAAACAGAAAAGGGGTGTGAACGCGCTAAAAGAATTGTGCCGGCCCCATTCTTTGTATCATCCGATACAGCTGTCGCCGTTCAGGCCGCAGACCTATGCATTTTTGCAATTAATTGGGGGGTTCGTTTACCAAGTCGAGGTATGAACGCCGAGACCCGTCCTGAAATCAAAAAAATGTTCGAAAAAAAACTGAAGGAGATTCAGTATTATCGTGGAAGATACCCGAGTCAGGAATATAGATCCTATGGAATAACCTTCGTCCCGAATCCCTATGAGGCAAATCAGTAAGGTGGCCTTAAAAAAAGAGAGGCAATGAACCAGTAACATGAAAGTCCTGGAACCGAGCCTCCACGCATAAAGATAATCATTCGTAATGAAATAGTCAAGCCTATCGGGGAAAAAGACTGGGCTAGCGATTAGATTGGAATGTTATTAAGGGATTCTCAGATAAATCACATGAATTATAGTATAAAATTGTGGGTTACTGACCTCAAAACAATAATCTGATACAAATTTCGTCCTTGAATATCTCCCCAAAAAAGGATTGATTTTGACGCAAAAAGACATTTCAAGTTTCAAGTGTGACACCCATGACAAAACAAGAGTGTCAACTACTGTCCAATTATCTGGTAATGGAATAAAAATCTTTTCAACCTTACTTTTTCAACAATTCGCACTATCTATTTTGAGCAATTTTTACTTGATTGAATTCCAGGTACAAATTGCCTCATGGGATTCGTGCAAGATGGGCAGGGATAAGGCAATATGAAATTTTCACTTGGATGGCTCAAGGATCACCTGGATACGGAATGTACCTTGGACGAAATAACCGATGCACTGACCGATCTCGGTCTTGAGGTGGAAAGTATCGAGAATCCAGGCGATGTGTACAAGGACTTTACCGTTTGTAAGGTCCAGGAAGCAAAACAGCACCCGAATGCTGACCGGCTCAAGGTCTGTACACTGGAAGTTTGGCCTGATGGACCCAATGGCAAAACTGAATTGGTCC
>CAZHIL010000300.1:0-2201 GCA_964532985.1 uncultured Albidovulum sp.
ATTAAAAATTAGAATCAATTCCTTTGAAATATTCATTAAACCAGTTGAAGTCGATCAGTATTTCAGGAGGATAAATTTTCAGGTAAGAAATATTTCCATTCCTGAAATACATCGTCACAGTATAAGAAATAAAGTCCTTACAAAGAGATGATGATGGGGAATGATTAAACATTATTATGGTTATGTGATATACGAAAATGAAAATTATTGGATTTTTCATTCCAAATTGGAAAAAATTTTGATGAGGATGGTTTGATTGAGTAAGGTTCCCTTGGTTGATTTTGTTGCCAGATTTGCAGATTTTATGCTGGCCTCATTCCTGTTGTTGTCACCAATGCTGTTGCTTGGGTTGTTTCTAGCAGGTTTGATTCATGTCTTTGTATCTAGGGAGGCAATCCTCAAATGGTTAAAGGATGACAGTTTAACATCTGTGTCTACAAGTGCGGCCTTTGGTGTACCTGTACCTTTGTGCAGTTGTTCGGTAGTACCGGTTGTGAGGGAAATGCGAAAAAAAGGGGCATCTAGATCGGCATGTATGTCATTTCTGATTACTGCTCCTGAAACCGGTGTGGATTCCATACTTGTAACAAATGCTTTTTTTGGGGGGATCGCTGCTATTGCCAGGCCAATAATAAGTTTTATCACCGCTGTTGTTGCGGGTATTTTCTGTATCGGGCTGATCCGTGATGACAAACATGATCCAAAATCAGATCACACCCACTCGGAACATCATCATGATCACCATCATCACGGCCATCACCACCACGATGATTGTGGCCACGATCACGGTCATAAAAACCTGATGGATGACGATTGTTATGTAGGTTTCAGGAACTTTTGGATTCTCCTTATTGATGGTATTAGGGGAGTTTCATTCCCAAGATTGAAACTGCTTTTCTGGTTAAAACCAAAATTCTACCGTAACACCGACATTGTTGACGTGGGTGAAAGTGAACCAAAAGCAGAGAAACCCATCCACGAACCTAAGGTTATAAACGGACTTACATTTGGCAAGGTAACAAAACATATATTTCATTATGGGTTTGTTGAAGTTGCGGATGATATATTATTTGCCTTGCTGGTAGGGCTGCTGATTGGAGGGCTGTTATATCTTGCCATTCCTTCCGACCTAGCCTCTCGTGAATATGTACAGTGGTTGGCCTATCCGGTCATGGTTTTGTTTGCAGTACCGCTTTATATTTGTGCTTCAGCAAGCACACCGATCGCGGCAGCTCTTGTGGCAAAAGGCTTTAGCCCGGGTGCAGCTTTGGTTTTCCTGATGACTGGACCCGCTACCAATACGGGAACCATCGCGATAATCTTAAGTCAGTTTGGAGCAAGATTTACCACTATTTATGTAGGAATAGTTATTGCTGTTACCGTCTTGATAGCCATAGCGGTCGATCTCCTGATCATCTATTTTGGTTTTTCATTGACCGTAAATCTCCAATCATCAGATTCTACCCCGATTGCCTTATTGCAATGGGGTAGCGCAATTGTACTGTTGTTAATCGTAATCTGGAGATTTAGGGCGGGTGCCCTCAAATCTGGTTATCAGGATATGATGCAGAATCTTGACCACATAACCTTATTTTGGGGGAGTGGTTGGAACAGAATTACTCGAGGTAGGGGGTTTAGGGGAATATTTTCATATTCCACTCCAATTGGTATCACCTTGGGTGGAATTATTGTTGTTCTCTATCTCGCTACGGGATTCACGGCAATTCCACCGCAAAGTGTCGGCTATGGCAAACTATTCGGTAAGATTCAATGGAGGGATTTGCAACCTGGGCTACATTATTTAGCACCAGCACCATTCGTTAAAGTGGACAAATGGCCTGTCAGAGAAGTTAAATCAATAAAGTCAGAATTGCCTATGGAGTTTTTGGCAGGTGATCTCAATCTGATAAAAATGAATTTGGAGATACAGTATCGTGTGGTAGATCCTTATGTATATCACTACAAGGTGAGCGATCCAGTAGGTGTAATTACCAACATTGCCGAAGAAAGCGTAAGAAAATTTGTGTCGGGTCGTGGTTTAGAACCATTGCTCAATATACACCGTACCGAGCTTGAAGAATATGTTTCCGAACATTTGAGGAACGAATTTCCTGAAGAATTCAATCAAACCCTCGGAAGTATCGAACTGGTTAAGGCAAATCTGTTTAGTATTCAACCAATTGATGAAACTATGTTTGCTT
>CAZHIL010000301.1:0-4564 GCA_964532985.1 uncultured Albidovulum sp.
GAGAAATTCTGGAAGTAGGTGAAGGAGTCGAGCATTACAGTGTTGGGGACAAGGTATTGGTAACACTCATCATAGCCTGTTCGGAATGCATTTCCTGCAAAAAGCAGTCACCTGTTATCTGTGAAGACCCCTATGATCGTATGGCACAGAGCCCCATCACAGGCAATGATGGTCCATTTGAACATGGCTTGAGTACGGGTGCCTTTGCAGAAATGGCACTGGTTCACCACTCACAAATTCAAAAAATACCTTCATACCTCTCTGCCGATGTGGCTGCTCTCCTGTCCTGTGGTGTCATTACCGGCTTTGGTGCCGTACAAAATACTGCACAAATCGAAAGGGGAAGTGTTGTGGCTGTGGTCGGAGTTGGTGGTGTTGGCTTAAACAGCATTCAGGGTGCCAGAATATGTGGAGCAGAACGGATTATCGCAGTTGATATTGATGAAAGCAGGCTTGAGCAAGCACGGGAATTTGGAGCAACCGATGTAGTTCTGGCCGATAAGACTTCACATAGGACCATTCGAAAATTGACTGGAGGAAGGGGTGTTGATTACACCTTCATCACTGTCGGTGCCGGTATTGCATACAATACTGCCTTCAAGTATCTTGCCCCAAAGGGTGAAGTCATTGCTGTCGGAATGCCACCATCAGATGTAGTTGCCAATTGGGTTCCTGTTAATCTTGCCTATATGGGCCAATCCATTCGGGGTTCCAAAATGGGAGATGCGGTACTTTCAAAAGATATACCCTTTCTGATTGATCTTTACGAAAAGGGTGAATTGCTTCTGGATGAATTAATTACCGGTACATTCCCGCTTGAGCAAATCAATGAAGCGATTGGGGAAGTTAAATTAGGCAAGGTTCGTCGCAATGTGATTGTATTTGATTGATTGTCATGAAACTCGAAAATCTAGAGGTATTTGTTGTCGAAAATCAGCCTCCTGGCTGGGGAGGAAGATATTTCATCTTCGTAAAACTGGTTACTGCTTGCGGAATTACCGGATATGGTGAAGTCTATTCAGCATCCGTTGGCCCGGAAGCGATGAGGGCAGTCATTCAGGATGTTTTTGAAAGACATTTACTGGGGCATCACCCAGGTGACATCGAACTCATGTTTCGCCGGGTCTACTCATCTGGCTTTACCCAAAGACCCGATCTTACCGTTATTGGTGCGTTTTCAGGTTTGGAAATCGCCTGCTGGGATATCATGGGCAAAGCCAATGACCTTCCCATTTATTCCTTTCTAGGAGGTTTGGTCAATCCCAGAATCCGAACCTACAGTTACATCTATCCCCTGCCGGAACATGATTTGATGGAATTTTGGTCAAGTCCCGAGATGAATGCAGAATCTGCTCTGAGGATGGTCGAGGTAGGGTTTACTGCCGTCAAGTTTGATCCGGCTGGGCCCTACACGATTTACGGTGGCCATCAACCCTCCATGCGAGACATTGAGCAATCCGTTGCATTTTGTCGTGCACTTCGAGAGGCCGTTGGTGCAAGGGCAGACCTACTTTTTGGAACACATGGTCAGTTTACTACCTCGGGTGCCATCAGGCTAGGGAAGGCTCTGGAGGAGTTTTCCCCACTCTGGTTTGAAGAACCGGTCCCTCCTGATAACCTTGATGAGTTTTCAAAGGTATCAAATGCCTGCAGCATACCAATTGCCACTGGGGAAAGACTAACTACCAAGGCTGAATTTGCAGCCGTATTGAAAAATGGTGGTGCATCAATACTTCAACCTGCTCTCGGCAGGTCCGGTGGAATTCTGGAGACCAAGAAAATCGCGGCAATAGCAGAGGTATTCAACGCATCCCTCGCCCCACATTTATATGCAGGACCAGTCGAGTGGGCAGCCAATATCCAATTGGCAGCCTGTATACCGAACTTCCTGATTCTTGAGACCATTGGAACTGGTGGTGATTTCCATCGTCAACTGATTGGCGATATTCCAGTCTGGGACAATGGATATGTGATTCCACCCAAAGGACCGGGACTAGGAATTGAATTCAATGAGGAATTGGCAAAATCACTTCCCTACAAGGGCAATGAGTTGCACCTTGAGATGCAGGATGAACCCTGCCATTACGACAAACCAAACTTCTTTGCTGGTGGTGCACCTCCCAAAACCTGACTGTGGACCTATTTCCAACTTATTTACGGAATTTTGAAAGCAGTTCGAAGACAATGAATTATGGTTAAGAGTATTTTTGGATTGGAGTAATTTTGATGAATTGGGTAGCCATTGATTGGGGCACAACGAATGTTCGTTTCTGGTTGATGTCAGGCACGGGAGAATTGCTAGCCTCAAAAAATTCCTCAATGGGAATGAATGTAATCGCGAAGGATCAATATGAAAACCATATCATTGACATGGTTGGGGAATGGTTCCAGCCATCAGAACAGATTGATGTCATTGCCTGTGGCATGGTGGGGGCCGCAAATGGATGGGTAGAGGCAAAGTATCAGTTAACTCCATGCCTTCCGGTATCTACCGAAAAGATAACCAGTGTTCCCACAAAATCGCCAAATTTGGAGGTCAGGATTATTCCGGGTATTGCCAGTTATACACCCAACCATGATGTCATGCGCGGTGAAGAAACTCAGATCTTCGGTTTTCTTGGAGATAACCCTACCTTTGAGGGTATTTTATGTTTGCCAGGTACTCATACCAAATGGGTAGAAATTAAATCGGGTCAAGTTAAAGGATTCAGAACATTCTTGACAGGCGAACTTTATGATGTGCTTTGCAAGTTCTCAATTCTGCGTCATTCTGTGAATACAGACTCCTGGGATGGAAATGAATTTATCTCTTCGGTAGAAACTTCACTTCATCATCCGGAAGAAATTACAACAAGACTGTTTTCAATCAGATCAGAATCCCTGCTTGATGGTCTGCAACCAGCAAATGCGACTGCCAGATTGGCTGGATTTCTTACCGGTCTAGAGCTGGCGGGTTCAAAAAAATACTGGGATGGAAATAATATTGCCATAATCGGGTCCAAAACATTGGCACAAAATTACCTGGACGCATTGGAACTAATTGGAGCTGATTCCAGATTGGTTGACTCAGTTACATGTACCATAAAGGGTTTGGATAGAACCAGACAACTATTGTAGTGATTCATAAATTAATTCGAAACCATTCTTGTTGGTAGATCAATACCTATCAAAATTGATTCAAAGATTGCTGTATTTTTTCTTGCACATTAATTTGTAATTTGAAACTGCAAAGGAATTATAAGAGAACTTTCAAACTTAATTTGATTCTTACCTTATTCCTGGTAGAACAAGCCCTTCAAGCCATATTTTGGTTAATCTTTACCGCGCCCATTTTCCCTTGCCAAGGGATGTTTTTCATCTTTTCGAAAGGAAGGACAAACAATGTCGAATCGACGTTATCAGGAGGTTCAATCCCACACCGCGGTCCAGTTGTTTCCACCCAGTCTGGACGATTATGTGGCGGCTGACAACCCAGTCCAGGCGAAAGGGGCAACCTAAGGGAGAGGGAATCATGCTTTGAAAAGGACATTTTGAATACTTACACTGTCTCCAAATCGCGGCGGTCCCACTGGCATGTCCATTTTACCCCAACCTCGGCTTTCTGGATCAACCAGATCGAACGCTGGTTTGCCGAGTTGACCAGAATACAGCTCCAACGGGGAGTGCACCGGTCAGTCGAGGAACTAGAAGAGGCCATCAAAGAAATTATTGTGGCACATAACGACAATCCGAAGCCATTTAAATGGACGAAATCAGCTGATGACATACTTTCTTCGGTGAAAAGATTCTGCCACAAAATTACACCAACAGAATGAGGCGAACATTAGATTCAGGACACTAGCGTGTTCTGGCGTAAAAAGCTATTCGTCGTTCCAACTGTTCAACCAAGCCTATTATGGTAAATGACATAGCGAATACCACTATAATTAGGGCCCAAAAGCGCTCCATTAAAAAATAAGATAGGTAGGTATTAAAGAGTCCTCCAAATCCAATAAGTGCAATTACAATCTGCCCTACGATAACACCTTTAACAGCCCTAACCACTGAAAGTCGAACACCGGTTATAATTTCTGGCAATGCAGCTGGAATAACTATCCAGATAATGATTTTCCATCGCGAGCAACCGAAATTTCGACCCATTTCTACCAAAGAATCTTTGACATGAGTGATGCCAGCCTGAGTATCAATTATTACTACCCATATGGAAAATAAAATTACCGTTGCGATTACCGTCGCATCGGCAATACCGAATATTGGCATCAACGCAGGAATAACAGCGGTGATCGGCGCAGAAAGAAAAAGGTTAACCCATATCGATAAAATTTTGTCTGTTCGCGTACTTATTCCCATCAAAACACCAACAGGAATGCCTACCAAAATAGAAAGGCCTAGACCAATACTAAACGTTCTAGCGGTCATTGCAAACGCATCCCAAAAAGCAGACTGTTCAAGTAGTTCTGCAAATGCAAACCAAATACCTGACAAGGGTGGAAGTAAGGTCATCCAACCCATTTGCCCTACAAACTCCCAAATTCCTGCCCAAAAAATTAGTGACCAAAAAGGG
>CAZHIL010000302.1:0-8554 GCA_964532985.1 uncultured Albidovulum sp.
ATTTTACAATGAAAATAGTTGCATCCCGGTTTCCTAGTTCCCGCCCTCGAAGATTGAGGAGATCAAAAAATATCAGGAGTTTGGTTCAGGAAACCTCATTTTCGGTTTCGGATCTTATTTGGCCCGTATTCCTATGCGAAGGAACAAAAAAAAGGGTGGAAGTCAAATCCATGCCTGGTGTTTTCAGACTATCAATTGATGAAGCACTTAAAGAAATAGGTAAATTTCACCATCTCGGTTTACCAGCAGTAGCACTCTTCCCCTGCGTACCAGAAGAAGACAAGAGTGCAGATTGCAGCAACGCCTGGAATCCTGATAATCTTGCAAACAGGGCTACCAAGGCCATCAAGAAAGAATATCCCGAGTTGCTTGTAATGCTGGATGTTGCCTTGGATCCATACAATATACATGGACATGATGGGTTGGTCAGTGATGGTATAATCCTTAATGATGAAACCATTGACTGTTTGGGTAAGCAGGCCCTGAGTCATGCAGCATCCGGAGCAGATATTATTGGTCCTTCTGACATGATGGATGGCAGAGTCGGGTTGATCCGGGAAAATCTGGAAGCAAACGGTTACAAGGATGTGATCATATTGTCCTATTCGGCCAAATATGCCTCTTCATTTTACAGTGGATTCAGGGATGCTGTTGGTGCGGGCAGTTTGCTGGTCGGTAACAAGAAATCATATCAATTGGACATGGCCAATTCCGACGAAGCACTCAGAATGGTACAAAGGGACCTAGAAGAAGGCGCAGATATGGTTATGGTAAAGCCCGGATTACCTTATCTGGATATTTGCCGAAGGGTAAAGGATACCTTCAATACTCCCGTTTTTGCCTATCAGGTTTCCGGTGAGTACAGCATGATACAAAATGCCATCATTCAAGGATTGGTTCCCGAAGAGGAAACGGTCATTGAAACCATGATATCATTTAAACGAGCAGGCTGTGCAGGAGTATTGACCTATTTTGCACCATTAATTATCAAGTATCTCAAAGATTAGTTTTTACATTGACCTGACAATAAATTTTGGCACTTCGTCCATAATGGTGTGTATTCAATTCTCGAACACAACATTATTGAAAATAATTTACCGTTTACAAAAGAATTCAAAACGATAAACCGTAACCATTGCTGGACACGATTATCCCAACATGGTGTTCAATTAACTGTGTGGTCATAAGAATACCTTGCCGATTTTTGCCATTGCCCTGGTGACTCACTGGGGCGTGTAAAATACCATAAATTTCAACTTGTATCGATTTTTTACCCCGACTGTTTCATTTATTTGTTGAAATATTCTCTTTTGTCGTTTAAATTTTACCTAATAAATTCAAGAATAAACTTAACCAAGAATTTACGAGCAGATCTTGGAGGCAATCGTGACATATATATTTGGAAAGGTATCCAAGTTATTATTGGTAATTGGATTCATATTTGGCATTAGTACATCCGGGCTTGTAGCCAAGGATAAATTCCTAGAAATCGAGAGGAAAGTGGATTCCTCGTTGCTCTTCCTTCTGGAAGAGGTTCCCAATATTGAAGACCTGATGGTCAGGGCAAAGGGAATGCTGATTATACCTGTGGTAACCAAGGCCAGTTTTGCAATTGGTGGTTCCTATGGAGAAGGAGCATTGAGAGTTGGTGAGAAAACCCTTGAATACTATTCTTCGGCTCAATTCAATTACGGGTTGCAGGCAGGTGCTCAACAATATTCCCACATTTTGTTCTTTATGACAGATCAGGCCCTGTCGAAATTCTATAATTCCGATGGCTTCAAATTGGGAGCAAACGCTGAAACTGCTATCCTGAAGGAAAGTGATTTTATTGGTGTTGATACCATTAATATCAATTCCGATGTCGTCGGAATTGTCTTTGGACAAAAGGGATTGATAGTGGGGGCTTCCCTCTCCGGAACAAAATATACCAGATTATAATTGACAACTAGTCTTAAATTTTTCCGTCCAACTTCCTCAGCCTTTGAATCAAACTGGAGGTATCCCACCGGGAACCTCCCAATTTTTGTACATCCTTGTAATACTGATCAATAAGGGCAGTCAGAGGTAGACTTGCACCGATCTCATCTCCTGTCTGAAGACAGATACCTAAATCCTTGCGCATCCAGTCAACAGCAAAACCAAAATCGAACTCACCATCAATCATTGTGGAGTATCGATTCTCCATTTGCCAGGAACCAGCAGCGCCCTTGGATATGACCTCGATGACCTTCCGGCCATCCAAACCTGCCCTGTCTGCAAAATTCAAACCTTCGGAAAGCCCCTGCAAAATACCTGCAATACAAATTTGATTAACCATCTTGGCAAGCTGGCCAGCACCGGTTGTTCCCATCAATTTGCAAATCCTTGCATAACAGGCCATGACCTTTTCTGCCTGATCAAATACATCCTGGTCTCCTCCACACATGATTGAAAGGAGGCCATTTTCTGCACCTGCCTGACCACCCGATACGGGAGCATCAATGAAACCTATACCCCTAGGTTCAAGTATTTCGTGCAATTCACTGGTCACTTTTGCCGAAACAGTCGTATGATCAACGAAAATTGATCCTTTCTCCATACCTGCAAAAATTCCATCTTCCCCAGTACAAACTTCCCTCAAATCATTGTCATTACCGACACAGGAGAATACAAATTCCTTGTTAAGGGCAACTTCCCTTGGTGTATTCTCCTTGGTACCGGAATATTTTTGTACCCATTCATCTGCCTTTTCCTGTGTTCGGTTAAAGACACTAACCTCATGCCCGGCATTCTTGAGGTGACCAGCCATGGGAAAACCCATGACCCCTAGTCCAACAAATGCGACTTTAGCCATTTATTCATCCTTTCATTTCTTGGAAGCTCCAGTATCAATTACCGAAAACATGCTTCAAATTGGGTTTTAGATTTATTGGTCGATGGATAATTTGTAAATCCAGTTTCGTACCTGATGAAAAAGTAATCACTTAGGCTTTAAATCCAAGCCAATAAATCTCACCTTTCACTTGACGGTCTCAAAACGTAAAATAATTGGTTCATTTGATTGGTATCCCGGATAAACTACCATAATTTTCAATTTGGAATATACAGGTATGGAAATTTCCTCCCTGATTAAATGTTAATATAAAGAACTATTACAGACTTAGGTATGCTTTTTCTATTTCGCTGGATATTCAGGATATTAATGATCTTTGGATTTCTGATCATACTGACTCTGGGTGTTTTGTATTACTTTTCTTCAAAATCATTGCCAGATTATACTGGTAATTTCAAGGTTCTGGGCGTTACCAACCCAGTTGAGATTGTTAGAACCGAACATAATATCCCCCATATCTTTGGAACTTCAGACAGTGATGTGTTTTTTGCATTGGGGTACGTTCATGCACAGGATAGACTCTGGCAAATGACCAACCTGCGTCGGGTTGCGCAAGGAAGGTTATCGGAAATCTATGGAAATGAAACAATCGAAATCGATGAGTTGATGCGTCGATTTGACCTTTATGATCTGGCTTCTAACTCCCTCCTATTCCAAGACCAGCAAACCATTGAAGCGCTTGAAGCATATGCCAGGGGAGTAAATACACACCTGAATTCGGTCAATTCAATCTGGAGAGGTAAAGGTGCCCCGGAATTCTTGCTTTTCAGAACACCCATTCATCCTTGGACACCCATTGACAGTCTTGCCATCCTGAACCTGCAGGCTGTCAGATTGGCTTCTCATCTGGAAAATGAAATCCTTGGGCAAAGGATATTGTCAAAACTGGGACCAGAAAAACTCAAAACAATATTACCGGATGCCTACAGCCCCAACCTGATTCCTTTCGGCAGTTCATCAACTCTGGAAATTGATACTGGAGAAAGTGAGATTCAATCCGAAGAAGGTGTTGACGGGTTGAATGTTGGTGAAGTTCTCGGATTTGGGGGCGGTTCGAATGCCTGGGTTGTTTCACCTGAGAAAACAGTAAATGGCAAAGCCATTTTGGCCAGTGATCCTCATCTAGGATTGTCCGTTCCATCAATTTGGTATCTTGCCCGCCTAGAATTGTCCAACGGTGGTGTGATAGGTGCTTCCATACCAGGTGTTCCGGCAATTATTGCTGGTAGATCATCGCATCTGGCCTGGGGTATCACCTTTGCCAATATTGATGATCAAGATCTTTATTTCGAGAGATTGGATCCAACCAACGATAATAGGTATTTGACACCAACTGGTTTCAGGAATTTCAGAAACAGACTGTCTGACATTGAAGTAAAGGGACAGGCCTTGCCAACTACCATTCAACTGAGCTGGTCAGAAAATGGCCCTATCATTCCGAAAAAGTTCTACAATTTGAAATCAATTGTTCCCGATGGTCATGTAGCATCCCTCGCTTGGACACTTTTTGAACCCCAAAACACATCCCTCTCAGCTGCAATCGGACTTATGAAAGCTGCTACCATTGATGATGGCCTCCAGCACATGGGCAAGGCCCATACACCCGGTTTGAACTTTTTTATATCGGATGGTGATAATATTGCCTATCAATTGGTTGGAAAATCTCCCTTGCGAAGTTCTTTCCATGAAACCGAAGGGCGTTTGCCCTCTGCAGGGTGGAAATACAGAAACAGATGGTACGGAACGATACAATATGAAGATATGCCAAGAATCATAAATCCTAGTGCCGGATACCTTGCAAACACAAACAACAAACCCGTAGATCAGGAGTATCCCCATCATTTGAGTTTTTCCTGGAATGACACGAAAAGATACAGAAGGTTAGATAATATTCTCACAACAAGGCCCATCCATTCCAAGCAAAGTACCATTCAGACCCAAATTGATATTGTATCTGAAACGGCCAGGACTTTGGTTCCCCTATTCAGTCGAGGTATGGGACATTTGATAGGAGCCAATCCTGCTGATGAACAATCTGCTCTTAGAATCGATGCCTTGGGGTTATTGAATGACTGGGTAGGTGATATGGATCAGGATAAGGCTCAACCATTGATATATTCCCAGTGGCTGGTTTCAATATTCCGCTTGATAACCCAGGATGAACTTGGAACCATTTATGAGGATTATTCCTATCCCGATGCAGATTTCCTCGAACGGGTGTTCAGGGATATTGACGGTGCTTCCTCATGGTGTGATTTCATTCAGACTGAACGGGTTGAAGATTGTGATACGATAGCCTCACTGGCCCTGGATGATACACTCAGGGCCTTGGTAACTTCCTATGGCGAAGATATCAGTTTGTGGAAATGGGGTGCAGCCCATCAGATAAACCACGACCATACTCCCTTGGGTTCTGCACCATTAATGTCGTGGCTCAATATCAGGTATCCGGGTTCAGGAAGTATAGATACCCTGAACAGAACTTCCCCCAATGGGAAATTTCCCAATATATTTTCATCCGATCACGGTGCAGGATACAGAGGGGTTTATGATTTTTCCAATTTGGATGAATCAGAATTTATAATCGCGACCGGACAAAGTGGGCACCCCCTGTCGCAATATTATGATGATCTCAGCAGACATTTTGCCCAAAACAAATATCTCCGAATGTCCCTCAATCCCGATTTGGCCAGGTCCAACTCAATTGGAACCACCACCCTACAGCCATAGTCCAGTGCTAATTGATACCTAGGGCCTTTTTTCTTGAATAAGACCAAGTCATTATCAGGTGATCAACCATCAAACCGATAAATGAAACGATCAAGCCCAATACCAATCCTTTCCCCACATCAGTAAAGGAGAGAGCCCGTTGCATCTCCTGTCCCAAATCCTGGGTACCTATAAATGCAGCTATGATTACCATGAAAAGAGAAAACATAACTGACTGGTTTACCCCTACCATAATGGTCGGGATAGCCATTGGGAGACGAGCCTTGAAGAGTGTCTGATACTTGGTTGCACCAGACATCTGGGAAGCTTCAATGATTTGCGGATCCACGTTCCTCAAGCCTTCTACCGTATATCGGGTCAAGGGAACTGCAGCAAACAATACTACTGCTCCAATCACGGCCACATCATTAACCCCGAAGAGCATGACAACCGGGATGAGGTAGATAAAACTCGGAAAGGTTTGAAGGGTATCACATATAAGCAAGATCGTCTTGGAAGACCGATCGCCAAAGCTGGCAAAAACACCCATCGGAAATCCTATTATGGCTGCTATTATAACCGCTACGGTAACGGTATAAACCGTAATCATGGTACGGTCCCACCAACCGGAAATTGCAATAAGGGCAAAGAAGCTTGTACATATCAAAGCTGATCTCACTCCCCCTATTCTGAAGCCAATGCATGCCAGGAGAGCAAGAACAGCTGTAAAGGGTACCCAAAGGTAAAAATTCCTCAAGGGTATCAATATCCAGGTAATGAGAAACCACCGGATCCATTGTGTTACAGGATCAAGTGTGATTACCAGCCAATCAACCCCGATCTCAATGGGAGAAGAAATTGAAAGGGCCTGATTTCTTTTTACCTCTTCAAGGATGGGAATGAATTTACCCAAAACCAGAAACAGCACGAACAAGACCAACCAGGAAAAGAAGAATTTGTGGCGTAGGAAGATGGATGTCCCTTTTGGAAAATGAATCGGTTGCCGCTTGGCCCAAGCTTGGGTACACCTATCTAGTGTTATGGCAATGAGCACGATGGAAATTCCAATTTCAACCGATTGTCCAATTTTCAGGGATTGCAGGAGTTGCAACAGCTTTTGTCCCAATCCAGGCATACCAATGAAACTTGCCAAGACTACCATAGCTAAACACTGCATGATGACCTGGTTTACACCAATAAGTATTTCTGTTCTTGCCGAGGGAATACGGACAAATCTTAACAACTGCCATCCGGTTGACCCTGCCATTTTACCACCCTCTATAACTTCAGGTGGTACACTTTTCAATCCCAAGAGCGTCATTCTAATCATCGGTGGTACAGCAAATATGACCGTTACAATTGCTCCAGCCTTGGGACCCACCCCAATAAAGACAACCACCGGAATCATGTAGGCAAAATGAGGCATGGTCTGGGCCACGTTAAGGATTGGATTCAAGATCCTTTCAAATATTTTGCTTCGCCAGGCAAGAGTTCCAAAAATCAGACCAATCAAAACCGATATCGGAGTTGCAACAATGATAACCGAAAGTGTTTCCATGGCCCACTTCCATTGTCCCATGACAGCTATCCAAATGAATGTTCCACCTGAAATCAGGGAAAGCCTCCAACCACCAAGACTATATCCAAGCACAAAAGCCGTAGCCGCGATTGCAGACCATGGGATGGGACCAATGCGGGGCCACCGATGCTTGCCGTATAGGAGATTGGCTGTAATATCAAGTAACCACTCAACGCCTCCCGAGATGGCTCTTGATACATAAATCAGACCGAGATCATCCCTGAGAAAGACAAAAAAGAAATTGATCCAGTCGGCAAAGGGCAATACTAGGAGTTCCGGAGGTCTGTTCAAACCTTCGGGAAAGATTCCCTTGAATAATGCCAATACAAGTGTTATGGCTAGGAATATAAAGGTCCAATGCTTATTGTTCAGCCCTAGGAATCCATTGGAAGATAAATTGGAACTACCCAGCATTGTTCGGCCCGATAAGTAACTCCAAAGCTTCTTGTCGGTTCAGAAATCCAAGGTTCTGGCCATCGCTATCTTCAACCGGATAAAATTCAAATTCCTCATTTACAAGGGTTCTGGCAAGCTCCTGAATCGTTTTTTCCCCTGATATTGAAAAATTCGCAATACTGCATTCAGGATCTCGGGTTGCCTGAAGCATACCCCTGGCATGGACAACTCTGGCCTTTTCGATTTCCAAGGTAAATTTGGAGACATATTCTGTAGCTGGTTTAAGCACAATTTGATCAGAAGTATCGCATTGCTCAATGGCACCATCCTTCATGATTGCTATTCTATCAGCCAATCTCAAGGCTTCATCAAAATCATGGGTAATGAAGACAATCGTTTTGTTGAGCATTCCCTGGAGCCGTAAAAACTCATCCTGCATTTCCCGGCGTATTAGAGGGTCCAAGGCGGAAAATGGTTCATCCAAAAACCAGATGTCAGGTTCAATGGCCAGACTTCTGGCGATACCAACTCTTTGCTGCTGTCCACCTGATAATTCTCGGGGATAATAATCTTCCCGGCCACCGAGACCAACCAAATCGATCATTTCCATGGCACGTTCATGTCTTTCATGAACTCCTTGCCCTCGCATTTCCAATGGGAAGGCAACGTTGTTCAAAACTGTACGGTGTGGTAATAGGCCAAAATTCTGAAAAACCATACCCATTTTCTTGCGACGCAATTGAATCAGTTGGTTTTCCGACATTTTTCCGATGTCCTCGCCATCAACCCAAATGTTCCCCCTGGTGATATCCAGAAGTCTGGCAAAGCAACGGACAAGTGTAGATTTTCCTGAACCGGAAAGCCCCATGATAACAATCATTTCACCTTCCGTAATGTCCAATGAAACCTTCCTGACGGCAGCAATGTACCCATCTTCAACAATTTTTTCATAGGGCGTATCATCGGGAATACCCCGTAAATAGCCCTTCGGATTC
>CAZHIL010000303.1:0-5131 GCA_964532985.1 uncultured Albidovulum sp.
ATCAAAATCTCATCAATGCCGGCTTCCGCCATGATTTCGGCTTCCCCCAGCTTTTGGACAGTTATGCCACAGGCACCCAAATGCAGTTGGATTTTGGCGAAAGGTATCATTTTGTGGGTTTTGACATGTGGCCGAAAAGCAATCCCCAAATTATCAAAATGTCTTTGAACACTGATCAGGTTTTGAAGCACTATTTCCAGATTAATTACCGGTATGGGGGTATCAAGCTCTTCAAAACATGTTGCTGTTTCATCAAAGCTAAAAAAGGACTGTGCTTCTTCGTATGTCATTTTGATTTGAATATTGGATCTTTTGCATAATTACCGCTTGTAAAATTATATAATACAGTTGGAAATTCAGTCGTCAAAATTGGTTCCAGTCAGAAGTTGCAATACCATAAAAACCTATGGGATTTGTATACTGGTTTCTCCATCCTCCTATTTTGAACGATTTTCTTCTTGGCTATAAAATACGTTTTTCTTTGGTGGTAACTTCATTATTGCCCATGCAACATTCTGGAGAGAGTCTTAGATGATTTTAAACTCTCCATAATTCTTGGAGTAATTCATTCTGATTTTTGTCTGGATTATTCGGTTTTGGTTAGCTTTATTGGTAAGTTAAATCTCAAATGGTTCAAAACTAATTTGTAAAAAAGGATTGATACAAAAAAAATAAATTATTATCTAGTTACTAGCTAGGGAGTGCGTCATTTGTCACGTTGGGGCTACGGCCCCACCCGGCGTCTCTAATCAATAATAGGCCCATTCCATCATAGTTTTGGATAGCATGCCAGACCCCAAGCCCGTACTTTTTCTCCGATAGTTTAAATGTTTTTGAAATGTCCTTGGAGACCAAGATACATGCATTTATTTCACTTATTGAATTAACAGATATTTTATTTCAATCTATTTCCTAAATTAAAATAAAGACCCAATCGGTAGCTATCATGTTACTGCATTGAATATCCTGGAGCCTGAATTGCAAACCTGAGAAATAATCAATGTATGCTATGAATTTCTACACAAACCAATGGTTTGTATCAAAGATAAATTCACCAATTCAGCTATAGTGGAATCTGCTGGTTCTTAATTCAACAGAAATTCGATTCGTATAAGGGTAAATCATAGGGATGAATGTAGTTCAACTACGCCGGTTGTATAATTTACAGCCGTAAAATTTGGTTTGTGCTTTTCTGTTGCCTGCCTTAGTTTATACTTGGATTATATGTTTGTGCTTGTTGTAGGATCATCATATGTCAACAAAATTTGTGTCATCTTCAATTGATTGGGAAAAGGAAGGCAAGCAGGTTGGGGACCTCAGAGTCCAATGGTCGGATAATTTGGTGCCATTGGGATACCATGCTGTTCCCTTGATTTATTTCCGCAAGGGCCAGGGACCTAATGTATTGCTTCTGGGAGGAGTACATGGTGATGAATTCGAAGGACCATCCTCCCTCATGAGGCTCGTTCAGAATATTGATCCTGAGAAAGTCTCGGGCAAAATCATGATAATACCAGCTCTAAATCGACCAGCGGTATCCGTTTCCGAAAGAAACTCCCCTCTGGATGGGAAAAATATGAACAGGTCCTTTCCGGGTAACGCACAGGGAACACCAACAGAGTTGATAAGCTGCCATATTGAATCAGTCGTAATTCCCAACTGTGATGCTGTAATTGATCTTCATTCTGGTGGTAAAGCATCTTACTTTACTTCGTGTACCCTTGTCACTGAAGTCACCAACAGGAAGATCATGAAAGCAAGCCTTGAGCTGGCCGAGGCATTCGGTTTGCCAACCTTGTGGAAATTGGGAGAATATAATGATGATCGATCCGTAAATTCTGCAGCAGCACGCAATGCGGTACCCATGATTGCTGCTGAATTGGGTGGGGGAGGTGGTAGTTCACCAGAGTTGACCAGGGCATCTGAAGAGGGTCTATATCGATGTCTGGCCCAATTGGAAGTTTATCCTAATCCGTTTGAAGAGGAATTGGTTCAAGACACCAGGATAGCAAGGACCGTTTATACGGAAGATTTGAACCACTGCATATTTGCCCCGGGCAGAGGACTTTTCGATCGAGATTGCAAGGCCGGAAGTTATGTGCAACAGGGTGACGTTGCCGGATATTTTCATTGGCTTGAGGAACCTGAAAGAGAGTCAGTAACACTAAGGTTCCCAAATTCGGGATTTGTTCTCGCTCACTTGAATCGGGGAATGGTCAACAGGGGAGAAATGCTTTTCCTAGTAACACAGGAAACCGAACTCAATAGCTGATATTTCCCCGAGGCACTCGAAAAAGCAGGTTATTGGACTAGATAATGGGAAGGCAAATTTTTGGTGAGCCCGACAGGATTCGAACCTGTGACCCACTGATTAAAAGTCAGTTGCTCTACCAGCTGAGCTACGGGCCCACTAAATTGAGAGGAATATCAATAGTTAAGTATCGATCTTTTCCAAGTATTTAGGATGTTGAAGTTCAAATTTTAAGAAGAATTTTGAAATTACCATGAAAAATCAGAATTTACCCATAGAATTTATGAAAATGCATGGTCTGGGCAACGACTTTGTAGTTATTGATACCAGAGGTAAGCCTTTACCTGTGGGATCAATTGTTGCTGAAACTCTTGCTGATCGTCGTTTTGGAATCGGGTATGATCAATTGGTCTTGATTGAAGAGAGTGATGTGGCTCATGCCAGATTGGTCTTCTTCAATTCTGATGGTAGTTCTTCAGCAACCTGTGGAAATGCAACCAGATGTTTGGGAAGGTATTTCATGGATCAGGAAAATGTCCCAATGGTGCAACTTGAAACCGCTGGGGGCATTTTGGATTGTCATGACGCAGGGAACGGCTTGAGCAGCGTGAATATGGGCATTCCCTTGCTTGAGTGGTATGAAATTCCCCTGGCAAAAGAGATGGATACCTTGGAACTCCCCATAGAAGGAAATCCCTGTGCGGTTGGAATGGGGAATCCACATTGTGTCTTTTTTGTGGATGATGCAGAAGCGATTGATCTAGCAGACATTGGTCCACGAATTGAACATCATCCTCTGTTTCCGGAACGTACCAATGTTGAATTCGTTTCCATAAGGTCACAATCGGAAATCAGGGTCAGAATTTGGGAAAGGGGAGCAGGAATTACCTTGGCCTCAGGTTCCGGAACTTGTGCCGCCGTAATTGCTTCAATTAGAAGGGGGTTAACCTCCAGTAAGGTTGATGTCCAGGCTGATGGAGGATGTTTGAACATTGAATGGTTGGAGGATGGTGTTTGGATGACGGGTCCTACCTCCCATGTGTTTAATGGTACATTATCCCGTGAGTTTCAGGAGAACATCCTTGCTTCCTGACAAGATCAAGACAGAAACTCTCGGCTGTCGGCTGAATGCTTATGAATCTTCGGTAATGGAAGGATTGGCAGAGGATGCCAATCTTGCCAATACGGTCATAATAAACACTTGTGCAGTCACCAAGGAGGCAGTCAGAAAGTCCCGACAGCTGGTTCGCAAATCTAGATCAAAATGGCCAGATGCAAAAATAGTTGTAACCGGATGTGCTGCCCAAATTGATCCCCATTCCTTCAGCAGGATTGAGGGTGTTGACTGGGTAATAGGTAATGATTCCAAACTGGAAGCCAGACTTTGGAAAAAATTGGCTGATCCCGAATTTTCGAATGTCGAAAACCAAACGAATATTCTGGTTGAAGACATTATGCAGGTCAAGGAAATAACACCCCATCTGGCCAAGGGGTTTGGAGCTCGTGCGGTTGCTTATCTGCAGATTCAGAATGGTTGTGATCACCGTTGTACCTTTTGTATCATACCCTATGGGCGTGGGAATTCCCGCTCGGTACCAGCAGGGGTAATTGTCAACCAGATACGTGATTTGGTTCAGTCCGGTTACAATGAAGTTGTCCTGACCGGGGTTGATCTCACCAGCTGGGGTGGGGACCTTGTGGGAAAACCGGGTATAGGAAACCTTGTTGCCAGAATCCTGAAACTTGTACCGGAACTGCCAAGATTGAGAATTTCCTCGGTTGATCCGGCCGAGATCGATGAGGAATTCATCGAGGTTGTTTCAAACAATGAAAGATTGATGCCTCATCTGCACTTGTCACTGCAAGCTGGTGACAACATGATTCTCAAAAGGATGAAACGCCGACATACCAGGGAAGAGGCGATTGAATTTTGCAATAAGATCAAGCAATTGAGACCCGAAATGACTTTTGGGGCAGATTTGATTGCAGGCTTTCCTACCGAGACTGACGAAATGTTCAAAAAAACCCTGAATATCCTCGATGACTGTCAGTTAACTTGGTTGCATATCTTTCCCTATAGTCCAAGGGAGGGTACACCTGCAGCCAGAATGCCACAGGTCAATGACGAAACCATTCGTGAAAGGGCTTATCAATTGAGGGAATCTGGAAAACGGAGGGTTGATATTCATCTTGAGGAACAAGTTGGTCGAACCCTTGATACACTGGTGGAATCTTCCTTGACAGGGCGTACCGGCCAATATTCGGTAGTGAAATTACCCAACAAGGAGGTTCAGGGATCAATATTACCCCTGACCATAACAGGTTTTGAGGATGGGAACCTCATTGGCCATCACCCATCAGTATAATATCAGGAGATTATTATGAAACTTTACAGTAATCCGGCTTCGCCATTTGCCAGGAAAGTCATTGTTGGATTTTGGGAAGTCAATGCCATCGATGATGTTAAAGTAATCAATGTGATCGGCAATCCTGTCGACAGCGGTGACATTCCAATCATGGAAAATCCTCTTGGCAAGCTTCCAACGCTTGTGGGCACTCCTTTTGGTACATTGTATGACAGCCGTGTGATTACCCAGTTTATTGATCGTCATTATGATGGCGGTTTGTATCCCTCTTCCAATGTATTTGAAACATTGAAAATGGAAGCTCTCGCTGATGGCATTATGGATGCCGCTGTTCTGATGACCTACGAAAAACGCGTCAGAAGTGAAGATAAACAGTCGAAGGTCTGGATGGATGGTCAATGGATGAAAATCAATAGGTCACTTGATGCTCTGGAAAGTAATGGCCAGGAATTTTTGAGCTCACCATTCAATATTGCTCATATTGCACTCGGAAGTGCCTTGGATTATTTGGATT
>CAZHIL010000304.1:0-11253 GCA_964532985.1 uncultured Albidovulum sp.
AGACCGAGATTTTGACGGATTGTGAAGATGGCCAGTGAAAGGCGGTCGTCAGGATCGACACAACGCGTGGTATGTGCTTGTCCAGCGATTATTCATTTTGAAACCGTGGCCGGCTGCAAGGCATAGGTTACGAACTCAAAAGCATTTTCGGTCCATGGAATGACATCAACCCTTTCACCCTGCAGCTCATTGACCACGGTTTGGACCCGTGAACCCCTCATACCTACACAGGCACCTACCGGATCAATACTGGCATCATAGGATACAACAGCGATTTTGGCACGAGAACCCGGGTCTCGGGCTATGCATTTGATATCTATGGTTCCATCGTAAAACTCGGGGACCTCGCTTCGAAAGAGTTCTCGCATGAATTCATTTGCAGTCCTCGACAATTTAACCTGTGGGCCACGTGCTTCCTGGTCAACATCGGTAACATAAGCTCGAATCCTGGTACCTTTCTCGGGATTTTCATGACTGATTTTCTGGGTACGATGTATCATCGTCTCACCGATGCTTAATTCAACGATTATATTGCCTTGCTCAACACCCTTGACGGTCCCGACAATAATCTGGCCTTTCTTGTCCTTGAATTCCTCGTACTGCTTTTCCATTTCGGCTTCTCGAACCTTGCGGTGGATTACCTGTTTGGCAACCTGAATATTTATCCGGTCCAACTGATCTACCCCAACTGGTGGCAATTCTTCGATATGCTCGCTTCCCAGTTGATATTCCGGATTGATTTTCCGGGCATCCTCCAGGGTTATTTCCGTTGACAGGTTTTCGACTTCTTCAACCACTGTTCGAACTCTTTGCATGGTCAAATCACCTGTTTCCTTGTTATATTTGGCTCTGATGTCCAGTTCCTGACCATATCTCATCCTAGCGGCCTTGGCCATGGACTCTTCCATGGCTTCCAGAACGATGCCACGATCAATATTCTTTTCCTGGGCTACAGACTCGGCCATTTGAAGCAATTCAAACCTATTTGCACTAGTAAGACTCATATGTTTTCTCCAGAATCCCTCGGAATAATTTAACTCATATTTGGTTTGCTAATCGGATAATATTCGTTGTTCCTGATGTCTGTTCAATAGTTTTTCTGACATGACAAGGCTAGCTTTGGCAATTTGGGAAAATTGCACAGGTAGCAGTTCCGAAATCATATCCAAAATGACCGTTGAGCCTTTGGTAGACTGGATAATGCCCTTAAATCCCCGTTGTCCATCCATGGGCTGGTTCAGTTCTACCTTGGCCTTGTACCCTACCCATTGCTCAAAGTGCTCCAGCTTGGTGAGTGGTCGGTCAATACCCGGTGATGATATTTCAAGCGAGTATTCCTCACTGATCGTATCCTCAACATCCAATAGCGGGGATAAAGCATGGGATAAATCAGTACAGTCTCCAACGGTCATGGTCCCATCCGGACGTTCCGCCATTATTTGAAGGGTTTTCTTTGTATTGCCGCTAAAGCGCAATCTGATCAACTCGAATCCCATAAGGGAAATTTCAGGTTCAAGCAATTTCTGAAGCTGTTTTTCCTTGTATGTCAGAGCAACCAGGTCTTGCATCGAATTTTCCAAATAAAAAAAACAGGCCAGCGGCCTGCCTTGTAGTCATGATAAGTGATTCAGTTTTCGGAACCACCGCTGTGATTTCAAATCTAACACTTTTTCGGGTATTTTCAAGACTGAAGAGTCAGTTCAGGGTAAATTCTTGTTGTGGTTATCCTCTTTACGGGTTAAATCAGGAAAAATATAATATTTGACCCCGTTTCGTTAATGATTGGACAAACTGATGAGTAACATGAAAACTGTAGTAAATGATGGCAATGTGGAAGAGTTTCTGAACTCTGTTTCAAATACCAAACGGAGGAAAGATGCCATGTTCATTTTGGCCATGATGAAACGAATCACTGGTGAACAGCCACGAATGTGGGGTACAAGCATTGTGGGCTTCGGGCAATATACCTATCAACGTGCGGATAAATCAAAACATCAATGGATGGTGACTGGTTTCTCGCCCAGAAAGCAATCGCTCACGATTTATATCATGCCAGGGTTTTCTGCCTACCCCGATCTAATGGCCAAATTGGGCAAGTACAAAAATTCGGTTAGCTGCCTTTATATAACCCGCTTGGAAAATGTAGATCTGAAGGTTTTGGAGGAACTTATCAAAAGGTCTGTTAACGATATGCTTGCTCGTTATGGAAATTGATTGGGTATTTTCCCGATTTTTCTATTGATACCTGTATTTCAATTTCCTCATCAACTCTTCCAGATTGCCACCACTTTGTTCAAGAAGTGCACCGATTACCTTCTTTTCCAGTACCAGCAAATTTAAGTCATCTACTGTAATATTTCGTATTCTTGGTTCATCATCAAGACTCACAAGGTCCCAATATACCGGAAAAGGTGGTTCATTGGGCAAATACATTGTGGTAACAATTTCGAAGGTCTGATCATTTCTTGTTGTCCTTGCCCTGATCACCTCGTATTCAGCACCAATGAATCTGGGGAAATAGATTGAGTATTTTTCAGCAAGATACCTTTGGAATATTTTCAGGAACAAATGTCTTCGCGGTTCCGAAATTTCCAACCACTGCCTTCCCAAGGCAACCTGACCAATATATTGCGTATCTGCCATGTTGATGAACATTTCTTCAATTCCAGCATAAATTTTCGCCTTCGGGAAGTTGTTATGAAGCATATAATTCACAGTGTGAATAACTTCTTCTACCACCTCAGTTGCCTTTTCCGGGGTAGATGAATAACTGCTTGTAATTGTTAAGGACCACAGCAACAGGCTGGTGACAAATAACCTGATCAATCTGAGGATATTGGGAATTCGACAAACCATAAAATTATTCTTAATTCGTATAAGTATTAACTGTTTTATTCATAACCTGAGGTAAAACCACAATTTTGTTTTGGGTGAAATCTACTGAAAATTCTGCAAAATCAAAGCCTCGACCCTACGATTGGAATTTCTTCCTTCCGGCGTTAGATTGGTTTCATGTGGTGAAAGAAAGCCCATACCATGTGCCGAAATTTGATCAGGATTTGAATCATATACACTGATAAGGGTGTTTCGAACCGAGCGTGCTCTTTCAGATGATAGGTTTATGTTATTTTCCAATTCTCCTTCCAAATCGGTATGCCCTACCAAAATTACTTTCTTGTCCGGATTCTCTTTGAGAAAAACAGCCAGATCCTTCAGCTGGGAGATACTGTTTTCATTGATATCGCTTGAGCCGGAATCAAATTCAACTCCCGTGAGGATGGTGAACCCCTTTGGTTAAAAAATCATATTCCAATTGTGTTTCAATTTCCAAAACTTTGGAAGTGAAATTAAAATCTATGTTTTCTACCTTTTCCTCTTCCCGGGGGTTTATGAATACAATCTGGACAAATCCCGTATTATTGCTTTCACTGGCAAGGATCGTAACAAACTGTTTTCCTTCTTCGTTGTCCCTAGATGCCGAAACGAATTGAAAATCCCCCAGATTGACAAACATGTCGAGGCTCTCTACGACATCAATGACTTCTCGGAACTCAAACCCTCCACAGTTCCAGGTTTCACACTTGAACAGGATTTCAAAATCAAGTTCACTTAGTGTTCCCAGCTATTTTCAAGGAGCGTCTGGGTAGATAAATCACCCTTGATCTGATAAACGAGTTTGCTTGTGAAACCTTCGGTTTCCAGCATCTCAACCATATCATCCTTGAAAGGACCAACGGGTATAAGGTATCTACCAGAGGAAAAATTTCTGTCAAATACAAGTTGACCGGTATTTATTGTTGATTGGCCATTTGCCAATGCTGGAAATAAGCAGAACAGCAACAGGATTAATGTCGGTTTGGCCTTCATCGGTCTGAAAAATAATATTCCAAATTGGGGTTCATTGCGGTAGCGGAAGCCAGTCTGTTGGTCATGTTGTAAAACGCTGCAACTGCACTGATATCCCATATATCGGCATCACTGAAACCCAGTTTTCTCAAACCTTCGCGATCCTTTTCCTCAACCTTGAAACTGTTTTCTGTCACCTTTTCTGCAAATTCGAGCATTCCCCTTTGCCTTTCGTCCAGTTTGCAGTGCCTGAAATTAATTGCCAGCGTATCACTGAATTCAGGGTCTTTTGACAGCTTGCGAACTGCAGCGCCATGAGCAATAATACAATAATGGCATCGGTTTACCGAAGAAACAACGACTGCAATCATTTCTCTTTCCAGCTTTGACAATCCGCTCGGGGCCAGCATCAGATTGTTGTACATGGCGGTAAATGCATTTAATTTCTCAATATCAAAGGCATAGGCTTTAAGTACATTGGGGATGATGCCTAGTTTTTCCTCACAAATCTTGAAGTATTTTTGTGTACCCTCTGGCAATGGATCAACCATTGGAAGATTCAGTGCAGTCGCATTTGAAGCTTTTTTGTTCATAAGATACCCTTGAATTGTCGTTCCTGCTTTTTGTTCTGACCAAAGAAAGAGAATAATTCAGAATTGCATTTTACAAATAAATCCCTCAGAAAGGTACAACAATTCACCTGCAATCCCCGCTAAGATTTGGTTCTTTGTCCTTGATTAAATTTACCATTTATTCTTTCTCAGGATAATAACTTGGAAATGATCTGATTTAGGACCAATCTTCCATTGGTGGTAACTTGAAGTTGCCCATCAGTAATTTCGACCCAATTATCCTGAACAAGTTCACTTATTGTATCACTGTCTAGTTTGCTTCCTGAAATTTGCTCAAACCTGTCAATATTCATACCATCATTGAGTCGGAGAGAAGTGAGCAAATACTCGGAACCTCTTTCCGTTAGATCAATCAATTCTCTTTGGTTTTCACCTGTTCCCAATTTAAAAATACCATCAAGCCAACTTTTCGGACTAAGGATTGTATTTGTTCGAAAGTTTTGGTTGTCGATACTTATTCTCCCATGGGCACCTGGTCCTATGCCCAAGAAGTCATGATACTCCCAGTAAACCAGATTGTGTCTTCCCTTGTAACCGGGTTTGGAGTAGTTTGAAATTTCATATTGTTTGAACCCATTCCGTTCGCAAATTTCCATTGTGGCAAGATACATATCGGCAAGGGTATTTTCATCGGGTATACCTTCCAGACGGTTGGCAGCATATCTTTTGCCGAAGGGTGTATTGGGCTCGATTGTCAGTTGATAAATCGAAAGATGGTTTGGATTCAACGCTACGATTTCATGAAGTTCACCTATCCATGATTCTGTCGATTGAAATTGCCGGCCAAACATGAAATCAAGACTGACGTTGTTGAAAACCCGATCAGCTGTTTCGTAGGCCTTGATTGCTTCCTTGACTCCATGTTTCCTACCTAGGGCTTTCAAGTCCGAGTCTTTGAGTGCCTGCAATCCCAACGACAGTCTGTTTATTCCTTCACTCCGGAAACACAAGAATCTATCTTGTTCGACAGTAGTGGGGTTGGCCTCAAGTGTAATTTCCGGCTGGTCGGAAAATCCCCAATGCAGGGAGATTCTATCCAAAATTTTACCAACTGTTCGAGACACCATTAGGCTGGGAGTACCACCACCAAAATAAACAGATGTACATTGGCTGGCAGTCAATTCTTTTGCAGAATGATCAAGTTGCCGTAAATAGGCTTCACACCACTGCTCATGATCAATCTGGTTTGAACAATAGGTATTGAAATCGCAATAGGGACACAGGGACTCACAAAATGGCCAATGGATATAGATTCCGAATGGTTCTATTGTTTGCTGTTCAGGCATCAAGACAGTTTTCGGCAAAAGCTTTAAGTGACAATGCCCTGTGACTGATAAGGTTCTTGTCCGCCTTGGATATTTCCCCAAATGTAATCTTGTAGCCATCGGGCATGAATATGGGGTCAAATCCGAAGCCGATTTCCCCTCGCATCGGCCAGACAATTTGTCCATTGACAAAACCTTCGAAAATTTCATCATGGCCGTCGGGCCAGGCAACACAGATTGTCGAGCAGAATTTTGCCCTTCTAGGCAAGGGTGACTGTTTTTCCTCCAACAATTTCCAGACTCTGGTCATGGCCTTCTTGTAGTCCCTCCCTTCAGGTGTTTCAGCCCAATCGGCAGTCTTTACCCCAGGTTGGTTATCAAGATCTGATATCATTATCCCACTATCGTCTGAAATTGCCGGAAGTTGCGTTTCTCGAGCGACAAAATGAGCCTTGATCCTTGCATTACCTGCAAAGGTCTCTTCGGTTTCGGGCGGGAATTCCAAATTGAAGTCTCCAGCAAATTTTGTTTTTATTCCATGTGGGTGTAATATCGCTTCGAATTCACTCAATTTATCCTTGTTATGCGTGGCTATAACCAATACTTTGGAATCCAGCTTACGCATTTTTCTTGGCCAGGGCTTCATTTTGAATTCGAACCAGTTCATTGGCACCCTTGCTCGATAGTTGGATAAACTCCAGGATTGATGCCGTGGGAAATGATTTGTCTTCAGCTGTACATTGCACTTCAATCAGTTCTCCCGAAGAGGTAAATACAAAATTGCCGTCAACTTCAGCATTGGAATCTTCGTTATAATCCATATCCAGTATATGCGAACCCGCATGAATGCCACAGGAAATGGCGATGACCTGCTGGTGCAGAGGATCTCTGACAATATATCTATCCTGCAACAGTTTATTGACTGCAAGTCTAAGAGCAACCCAACCACCGGTAATCGAGGCACACCTGGTCCCACCATCAGCCTGTAGAACATCACAATCGATCATGATTTGTCTCTCACCCAAACTTGCAAAATTTACACCGGCACGGAGAGACCTCCCGATCAATCTCTGAATTTCCAGGGTTCTTCCCGAAACAGATGAGCCACGTCCATCACGCCGGTTTCTTTCATGGGTGGCCCTGGGTAATAATGAATATTCGGCCGAAATCCATCCCAAACCCGTTCTTCGTCGAAAAAACGGGACATGCTCCTCAACTGAAGCCGTACACAAAACCTTGGTATGTCCACAGGAAATCAGACATGATCCTTCGGCATAACGGTTGACATCAATTTCTATCGATACCGGTCGTAACTCATCGAATTTTCTCTTAGATAAACGCATAATTCAAATCTTAAATTTTTTGGTAAATAGGATTAGCCATATAATTGGTGATTTTAACTATGGAAAGTGTGCAGGGTTTTCGTTCTATCAAACACCTGAACAATTTTACAGTACCATTTCACTGAAATAACCATGTGATAGGTGCATCCGAGCAACAAAATAGGTTGCAGCCTTGATTTGGAAGCACATGGATCATTGAATACTTGTTGATATTGGCAAATAGGTTGAATTTTTTGCTAAATTGATTCCGGTGTAAAAAATAGAATTTCCCTTAAATTTAATTCGAGAAGGCTGGAGAGTGAGTAAGGAAGAGATTCTGGAAATTTTGGATCAACGCAATACCGAAATTTTTTCCCGGTTGGTGGAATCCTATTTATACTCGGGTTCCCCTGTAGGGTCGAGAGCAATATCCCGCAATTTATCAACCAAGATTTCACCTGCCACGGTCAGAAATGTCATGCAGGACCTGGAACGGTTGGGACTTTTGGAAAGCCCTCACGTTTCAGCAGGTCGGATTCCCACTCTCATGGGTTTACGATTGTTTGTCGATGAGTTCTTGGAAATCGGTGAAATTGAACCCGAAGACAAAAAGCAATTTTCGAGAATTGGCTCCAAAGAAGGTGAAAATCTGAATAATTCCCTGGATCGAATTGGTTCTTTGCTGTCAAGGTTGACCCAGAGTGCCAGTCTGGTGTTGATGCCGAAAAAGGAATCCACCATCAAGCATGTACAGTTTCTCAAGCTGACAAATGAGAGTGCCTTGGTTGTACTGGTCATGGCTGATGGAACGGTAGAAAATCGGGTCTTCTCTACCCCGATGGGTTTGACTGTTTCAACCCTGACGGAAGCAGCAAACTATGTCAATTCCGTATTGGATGGCAAGAGCATTACCGAAATCAAGGGATTGATCAGCAAGGATATCCTGAAGCAAAAAAGCAAATTGGATGAGTTGACCACTGAACTGGTTGAACGTGGGCTGGCCTTCTGGGACAAACCTGGTGAACAGCAGGAACGATTGATCGTGAGGGGCAGGTCAAATTTGCTTGAGAATGATGAAGGAGCTGTTGATTTTGAGCAGGTCAGGCATTTGTTTGACGATCTGGAAAGGAAAAAGGAAATTTCCAATGTGCTTGAATTGATCGAGGAAGGACAGGGCGTCAAGATATTTATTGGGTCCGAAAACAAACTATTTTCCCTGTCAGGTTCAACTTTGGTTGCCGCTCCCTATATTAATTCCGAAGGTAATATTGTTGGAGCATTAGGCGTAATCGGACCTACTCGGTTGAATTACGGTAGAATCGTACCAATCGTGGATTATACAGCTCAACTTGTTGGTAAACTCATTGCCGAAAAATCATAATTTTGAAGGATAATTTGAGAGCTATGCAGACAGACGAGGATAAAAATCCAGAAGAAAACATTGAACCGGAAGAAGATACGGTTGTAGAGGATATTCAGGCACAACCAGAGAATACCACACTCAACGGCGGCAATCCCGATACCGAGGTTCAAGATTCCAAAAAACCGGATCATGAAAATGAAAACGATGAAAAGCCGACTTCCTTTGTCGAAAACGCCAAGAAAATGATTGATCTCCTGACCAGTGAAAAGAAAAACCTGCGAGAGGAAAACGATCAATTGAAACGAAATCTGGCCAATGAGCGGGATAAATTCAGACGCCTGGAGAAAATGGTTGAGGAAAACAAAAAGTTCGATGGTATCAGGCTGGCCAGGGAAATCCTGTCGACCCATGAAAACCTCAAGAGGGCTATCAAGGCAGGTGAAAAAAACAAATCAGACAACCTTGCTGCCTGGGTTGAGGGAATAAAGGTTGTTCAAAAGGAATTGAATTCCTCCTTGAGCAGAAACAATATCGAGGAGATCATCCCGGAAGTCGGGGATACTTTTGATCATAACAGTCACAATGCACTTTATTATGCACCTGTACCGGGATTTGAGGACGGACAAATCACTGAAGTGCAGCAAACCGGTTTCAAGTACCATAATCGCCTGCTGCGTCCAGCCCAGGTTGGTGTCGCCGAAAACTATCCTATGGAAGAAGAACCGGAACAGGAATAAGATTTAGAGGTATTTGATTCCTTGAGGCTTTTTTCTGGCTTCTGTAATTGGTTCGGAAAGAACAGGTGTCCAACCCCTGCTGTCTGTTAGGTCGTGATAACGATAGTCATCAATGAATAACACACTCTATTATGAACTATTCGGCGTTCATGTGGGAAAAAAGACCCCTTTTCTCATACGACCTAACGGGACAATCATCACCTATGAAAAATTCCTCCGATTGGGAAACCAATTTGCCCATACCTTGACCGACTTGGGTATTTCTTCCGGAGATCGGTTACTGGTTCATGTTGAGAAATCTCCTGAAGTTTTGGCACTATATGCAGCCTGCATTCAAACGGGAATTGTTTTCGTACCCCTTAATCCGGCATACACCATTGACGAACTTTCCTATTTCATTGCGGATAGCCAACCTTCATTGGTGGTTTGTGATGCAAGAAACCTATACTTGATATCACCACTTGCAGTCGCAAGGGGTTTCAAGCTTGAAACCTTGAATCAAGACGGTAGTGGTTCTCTTGCTGAAAAGGGACATACCAAACCTCATGACTTCCCCACGATCAGTCGTACCAGGGATGATCTTGCCACAATCCTGTATACTTCAGGAACAACAGGGCGGCCCAAAGGTGCAATGCTCACCCAGGAAAATCTTCTAACCAACGGACGAGTCCTCAGAGATCTATGGCAATTTGATACCGGCGATGTGCTACTGCATGCCTTGCCCATCTTCCATTCACATGGTTTGTTCGTTGCCACCAATGTATCCCTGCTTGCGGGGGGATCAATGATCTTACTTCCCAAGTTTGATACCGATGAAATAATCAGGTTAATCCCTCAGTCCACGGTTATGATGGGTGTTCCGACCTTTTATACTCGGCTATTGAATTCACCCGGGTTTACAAGAGATCTCACGAAGGAAATGAGGCTGTTCGTTTCAGGGAGTGCACCATTGCTGGCCGAAACACATGTCCAGTTCGAGAGGCGAACCGGACATCGCATTCTGGAACGGTATGGCTTGACTGAAACCAGTATGAATACATCAAATCCTTATGAGGGCGAACGACGACCCGGTACTGTTGGTTTCCCTCTGCCAGGGATCGAGGTTAAAATTACCGATCCTACATCTGGTAAACCCATCCCTACTGGGGAGATTGGACAAATTGAGGTTCGTGGCCCAAACGTTTGCAAGGGGTATTGGCAAAAACCAGCTAAAACAGCTGCAGAGTTTCGTCCTGACGGTTTCTTCATTACCGGTGATCTCGGCAAGTTTGACAGTCAGGGATACATCCATATTGAAGGTCGTAACAAGGATCTCATCATTTCCGGTGGATTCAATATCTACCCCAAGGAGATCGAGCTTCTGCTTGATGGCCAACCAGGTGTTCTTGAAAGTACCGTGATTGGAGTTCCCCATGATGATTTTGGTGAAGCTGTTGTGGGATTGATCGTTCCATCCAATGAAGTCAATCCGGACGTTGATCAAATTCGTTCTGTGGTGTCAACCTCACTGGCTCGTTACAAACTTCCCAAGAAAATCCTGATTGTGGATAAACTACCTCGCAACACGATGGGTAAAGTCCAGAAAAATCAACTGAGGAATGAATTCAGGAATCTATTTCAAAACAACTGATTTGCCTGCACAAACATGAGATGGTAAGAATCTCAAATATTTTCGAACCATTTATGAATTAAGGAATCTTGATGTAAGGTATCGGTATAGTTTCAGGGCCAAGTCTGGTTCCTGTTTTTCCATAAGTCCAAGGGTTGAGGAGGACAATTCCATTACTCGGCAGGATTTGTCCGCAAAAAAACTTGAAGAAGGAATACCATAACCCTGCAATGTTGTGATTACATCACCTGGAACAAGCTGGGATAACCTTTTCCCTGCCCTATCTTGAACGGAAGCCCCTCCTGCAAATAACAGTTTTATTTCACCCTCGGAAGAACCTTCCGAGATTATTTCTCCTTCCTGATAATCTCTTGCTGTAAGCCATCCTTCCAATTCATCAATCAAGCGTTCAAATTCAATTTGTCGGTCAAGATGTCTTTCCAAATCGGATGAGGCCCTTTCAAGCAGGTTAGATTTTC
>CAZHIL010000305.1:0-2102 GCA_964532985.1 uncultured Albidovulum sp.
TGTCAAACTTGTCCAATTCAACCTCCTGTAACGAAAAAAGGAGGCCATCATGGTTGGCCTCCTTAATATTGGCAAAATTTAGTTGATGATTGATGCGTTCAGCATGTCAATCTCGGCCTCGGCAGCTGCAGCTGCTTCAACCAAGGCATCAAACACTTCCTGACCACCCTTTACGTTGGACTTGAACCAATCATAAACGGGAGCAGCAGCATCCTTGAACATCTGCTTTTGTTCAGGGGTTGGAACATAGATGTTACCACCGATCTCAACAAAATCAGTATAGGCCTGAATGGATTTTCTCTTTGGTGAAGCAAATGTTGCCTGCTGAAGCTCGGTGAAGCCATTGGCAACAACCGCCCTTAGTGACTCGGGCATGCTCATCAGTTTCTCGTTGTTCATCCACCACAGGGCACCCATGTAGGCATGACCATCAAGTGTAATGTATTTCAACCCGGCATCGGGGAATTTCATACCCATGATGTCGGTGATACCGTTCTTCGAACCTTCGACGACACCTGTCTGGAATGACGTGAACAACTCGGGCCAGGGAATTGGAGTTGGGCTGGCACCCAATGCCTTGACCAGTTCCTGTGGAAGGTCGGCAACGACGGTCCTGATCTTCAAGCCTTCCATGTCGGATGGTTCCTGAATGACTTTTTGGGTATTGGCGAAGTTTCTCCAGCCGCCGGTATTGCCAATGGTCATCAGTCGAATGGTGCCGTTTGAATCTTCCAGGGCCATTTGACGAAGAATATCGACAAATTCACCACGAAGAACAGTCTCGGCGACCCGGTCATCCCTCAGGAGATAAGGCAGGTCAAAGATCTGGACATAGGGGAAGATGCCTGCTGCACCACCTGATGTGGAGATATATACATCCATGGTACCATCAGAAATTCCCTGAAGGCATTCAGCACCGTTGGCACACAGCTGGGTACCTGCAAAGATTTCGACCGAAATCGCACCATTGGAACGGGATTCTACATAATCCTTGAAAACGACAATCCCGTCATAGTCTTCATCGTTCAAGTCTGGACCAACAACAGCTCTCAGATTATAATCTGCGGCGGTTACGGAACCCAAGCCAATCATCAATCCGAACAGTACTGCCACACCCAACTTAACAGGGTTAAACAATCTACTTAACATTCTAGTTTTCTCCTAAATACTCAAAAAACGGGACTATGGTAAACTGGAAGACGATACCAGTTTCCTTGCGGAAACCGATTGCCTCACCTCCCGTTCTTAAATTACTTTTTTTTGAATATGGAATAAGAATTCTATCCAACTCCATCAGCCACCTTATATATATTTTGGTAGCAATCTGCAACACAATTTCACAATTACCTGATAAACCCAAATAACTCGGGAATAAACAGGGAAATCGGCGGTATATAGGTGATCATAAAAATAACCAGTATTTCTACAGCCAGAAAGGGCAAAATGGTTTTGGCAAGGGATTCAACCCTGACACCAGATATGCTCGATGCTACAAACAGGACCAGTCCCATTGGTGGAGTAACCAGTCCAACAGTCAAATTGACGGACATGATGATGGCAAAGTGAACCGGATGAACTCCCATTTCAATGAATATCGGTGCAAGTATTGGTCCCAGGATGATTATGGCCGGACCTGCATCCAGAAACATGCCGATGATGAAAAGCAAAATATTGATGAGAAACAACAAAACCAGGGGATTGGAAGAGAGGCTTAATACCCATCCAGCAAGTATTTCCGGAAGATGACTCAATCCCACGATAGCCTTGAAGGCCATGGCAGCTCCCACAAGCAAGAGAACCACAGTGGATGACAAGGCAGCCCTGACCAATACTTCTGGCAGGTCCTTCCAAGTCATTGTCTTGAGCATGAAAATACTGATGATCAATGCATAGGCTACGGCAACGGCAGAGGCTTCCGTCGGCGTAAATACACCTGCGAGAATTCCACCCAAGATGATCACGGGTGTCAGTAATGGGAAAAACGCCCTGGCTGCAGCTCCAAGCCGCTCTCGCCAAGTTGCCCGTTTTGAGGCAATGGGGAAATCATTTTTCTTGGCAAGATAGCCTGTTACTATCATCAAGCCAACCCCAACCATGATACC
>CAZHIL010000306.1:0-6548 GCA_964532985.1 uncultured Albidovulum sp.
GGTTTGAATATATACCAATACCAACGGTTGTCGGTAACATCAAGGCCGTTCCTGCAGGTATTCCAAAGAGACCAATTGGCCTCACTTCAGTTGAAATAAACAAAATCCTCGTCTACTCTATGGGGTACCTGAATAGTTACCAAAAGATTTTCAATTATCCTCTCTGGTAAATCTGGATAGGCAGTTTTGTATTCATCCTTGGTATTATAACATGTCCAGCCACCAGAATAATCCCAGTAAACCACCTCTTTTTCATTTGGCAAGGCAGCAGTCCAAATAGTGGAAGTAGTTGTTGGTAAATTAATAACTAAAATCCCAGATCGTTTGTTAACCTCACCATCTATCATGGAAGATTTGATTTCCCAATCAATGTGCTTTCGGAATCTAGTTTCAGTTCCACATAGTAATATTGTTACCTGAGTATCTCTCAAATAATTATCGCGGATAATCCTACGGATAGTTTCACTGGATAATTCTTCGTCAATTTCACCAACTTCAACCGAGCAATCCTCAAAAACATTATATCGGTATGCCAAATTAGATAAATGCTCCTTGTAGTGTTGGTCGTTTTCATGATGGTAGCTGATAAATGTTTTTGTTAATTGCAATTGAGGGCTCCTATAAGTAATTCACCAATAAAGCTGCAATAACGATTAGAACCAACCCTAAGATCACAATCAATGTAGCAATCCAGGAAGAAACGGATATCCAGGGGTTTGAAATATCTGGAATTTCATTATCACCTATGCTTTCAGCAACTTTCTTAAGCACAGATCCATTAGTTCTAATTCCACTATTTATCTTGAATAAAACTATTCCTAGAACTAGCAAAGCCAATCCAAGTAGTAAAAAGAACAACCATTCTATAGTATGAGGATTCAATCGAACAAAAATTGCTGATGCCGAGACAATGGCTACTAGAATTTGCAGCATCTGCCAGCGTAATTTGTCTAAATGCCGGAATGTTTCATATCTTTGTCGGTAGATTTCAATGTTATCTGGGGTTTTCATTTCGTTATTATAAATTTTAGAATTCAACTGAAACAACAATGGGTGTAACTATGTTTTCATTCAAGGGAACACCCTTCAAAATTCCCAAAATTACGCTTGAAACTTTTACAATCAGTTCTTGACAAATTAGTGATCTCAATGGCTGATTTATACAAAATTGAAAACTAGCAATTGTGTTCCCAACAAGATTAAAATTGATAAATTATTGGATGCAAACTGGTCAAAAATAACCTTGACCAATGAAGCTATTGAATTTTGGGTACCAATATTTTAATCATCTGAAACAACCCAATATCCAATGGTTGTTAAATATATTCCGTTAATCCCCCAAACCTAAAAATATTTAATTTATCCGAAAGAATCGCGAAGAAACATAATTGTCTGCAAGGATTCCTCACCTGATGAAATGTTTTGTAATCAATCTGAAAAGGGCTGTTGAAAGAAAACAGTATATTTCAAACCAGTTGCAACAGCTTTCCCTGGATTTCGAATTCGTTGAAGGAGTTGATTGGAAGGATATTGATCCAGACAGTCTTCCCCGAACAGTAAGCCATATTAAAATCAAGAATTCATATAGAACCCTAACCCTTGGCCAGTTGGGTTGCAATCTGAGCCATCGAAAAATATTGAAATGGTTAGTAGATAGTTCCGAAAGGATGATAGCTGTTTTAGAGGATGATGTCAGGTTAAGTAACGATTTCCCGGATGTACTTGATGTTATTGAGACCACAACCAAACCATTTGATATAGTGTTTTTGGGAAGTAGGTTTACAGAAGAAGGGCTAGTCAACCTAATACCATTGAATGACAAGTTCAACTTTTCGCTTAGCAAGAAAAGGGAGAAAGGTGGTTGGGGTTATGTAATAACCAAGGAGGCAGCCAAGGAGTTTCTTAGGATTTTGCCACAAGTAACAGGTCCTATTGATGATGCCCTTCATGCATATTTTCTGCATGGTTTGAAAACATATACGTTAAATCCTCAAATTGTATTTCATGAAGAAGAGGCAAAAAGGTTTTCTTTCAATACTGAAACCAAAATAAAAAGGCTTGCCTTAAAAGAGGAGTTCATGAGGTTTATTAGTCTATTTTATGAATTCTATGCGCATAAAACTTGCTTTAGAGAAAGAATAAAATCTGAATAATTAATGAGAAAATTGTAACCCTATAGTTTTGGGTCAGTACCAGTTTTTTGACATGTTTATAGTATGGAGAAGGATTTTCGGCAATTTTGATGTTGCCTGATCATTCCTTGTAGGCCAGATTTTGATGTAAATCAGATTCAGTCGTTTTCCAGGAAGTATTTTACTACTGACTAGATAAGGTAATTCCTAATCGATTTAGATTCACAATATTCCTGAAATAAAATTAAGAAATAATTCGGTATATTTTTCCCAGCACTAAAGCATCTAGAATTTCGAAAGGAATTTATTTACCTAAAACATTGGCAAGGATTTTGTCAAATATGCCAATGATATTCCCAAGACAAATGCAGCGAGTGAGGGGTTCAGAAAAAGTATTTTGTTTTTCTTGACATTAATATTAATAGTCCTATAATATACTAATTAAAATATTATTTACTAAATTATACTAAAGGTAAAGTAATGGTAAACAAGTATATATATATTCCATTTGATCGTAAGTTCTACAATGACATCATCCGATTTTCCGATGGTCAACTTGACCCAGTAGATTTCATTGAAGATCAGGTGTATTACTTTATTGAGCGTAATCTTTATAGCCATGCCTTTGAATGGTTTGGAGACAGACTGATAGAGTTTGCAAAAATCCACTTTGAACACCACGTGAAAAAACTCGAAGCAGAATTTGCTCGTGGAAATGTTTTACCTGAAATGGAAGCTCCTCTCGTATGGAAAGAAGTAACGATATCCTCCGGTACCGATGTGAGGATGCAATATGCGGGGTCTTACCATTTCGCACGTGTAAAAAACGGGAAGATCGAAGACCAAGACGGTAGGTTTAGCCCTTCAGAGTGGGCTTCTAAGGTTGCAAATGGAACAAATCGTAACGCGTGGCGTGATCTTGATTTCAGGTGGTCTCACAGTGAATCGTGGATTTCCGCATCCCATCTTCGCTTTAATATTCGTAAAGTTTTGGACGAATTAGGAAATCAAGAAATTTAGAATTCTAAACCATAACAAGCTACCAGGATAAGGGAAAAATAAATGATGAAACATGATTACGAGAACTGCAGAAACTTTGAACAGCTGAACGAAAAATGGATTACCAATAAGTGGCACTTTCGATCTAGAGTAGAGGTTAGGGTGTAATTATGCCAAAATACAGCGATTACATTGTGTATGTAGATGAAAGCGGTGATCATGGGATGAGATCGATTCATCAAGAATATCCAATATTTTCTCTTGCCTTCTGTATATTCAAAAAGTCGAAATATATATTTGATGTTGATCCTGGCTTGAATTTTCTAAAGTCCAAATACTGGGGCCATTGGGATGTTGTATTGCATGAACATGATATTCGTAAAAACAGGTCAGGTGATTGGTCATTCTTAACCGACGAAAAGTCAAGATATGACTTTCTTTCCGATATAAATGCGCTAATCGAAGAATCAAAAATTAATATAATCGCCAGTGTAATTAATAAAAAAGATTTAACAATGTATCCTTCACTGCAAAACCCTTACGAATTAGCGATGTTGTTTTGCATGGAGCGGTTAAACGACTGGCTAATCAATAAGAAACAAACGGGACGTATTGTTCAAGTACATTTTGAATCCCGTGGCAAAAACGAGGATAGTAAGCTTAAGGATGATTTTCGACAGATTCTTAATAATACTCCGACCACTGCACCATCGAAAACAGATTTTAGCAAAATTACCTACCGCATGAGGTTTTTGGATAAAAAAGTTAATTCAACAGGTTTGCAACTGGCAGATCTTGTTGCTCGCCCAATTGGACTTCATAGTTTTAAACCAGATCAGCCTAATCGGGCTTTTGAAATTATCAATAACAAATTTATTACACTCAACAATGGTTTTTATCAAGGAAAGTGTCTGAAAATATTTCCCGATTTGCAAAACAAAGAAAAGCCTCGGTAAATACCGAGGCTTTGCCGACCGGGTAGTCCCAGTCCCTTTAGTATGTTACTAGATAATATCAATTAATAAAAAAGTCAAGAGAATATTTAAGATCTAATATATGACCTGCCGATATGGTGTCACTATTTCAGGACCATCCTCGGAGGTATATTATTACCACTACCTAAAATCCGACTCGTGATTCCCATCCTATCATCGTAAGAGATATGTAACGGGTTAACTTAAGCCATAAACTGCCCAGTTAAGTGAACAATCAGACAGCTAAAGATTCAGCAATTTATCTATATCTCTAGGGCTAAGGCCAAATTTTGATGTGGGCTGTTTGGTACTATCTCCCTCAACCTGTTCTTGAACTTTTTGTTAGGAGATTATCTCATATGTGTATTATCTTCAACAACATCTTGGAAGCAACAAAATATATTTCAAAATTAATTACACGCAAAATTATTGGGAAAGACTAAGAAACATTAAATTGGATCCACTACTTCTTGTATGTTACAAGTTAGCTTAGAAGTTGCCGTAAATTACTGCAAATCAAATTAGACATCTCCTCGTTTTGTAGCATTAATAACTCGGCCAACCCATTCCTTGTATGTGTCACATCAGCAGGTCGTTTGTTATTTGGATTTTTGTCTGTAAAGGGACCATCAGTCTCTGTAAGTATACGATCTATCGGTATTAACTGGACCAGCTTTCTGATCCTACTATTCTGTAACATTGCCAAGTTCACCGAAAAGTAACATCCAATCTCTGTAGCCTTATGCATTTCAGATAATGATCCAGTGAACCAGTGAAGAACGACCTTACCAGATCCAATCGGTAACCTTGCTTCAATCATATCCAAAACGACTTTTGTACATCGAGCACTATGTACAGAGAGTATCTTGTCACCTGCATCAGCACACGTTTTTAGAATTTCTTCGAACACATTCTTTTGGATATTGAATGAATGATAGTGACTTCTTGTTGCATCCAGACCAACTTCACCAACGTAACGGCTTTTTGGTAGAAAGTCCTTCCAAATTGATAATTCGTGAGCTCGAACTGCGACTAGTTGTGGATGCAACCCCAGAGAAGCTCTCACATATCTGGTTTGATCTGCTAGTTCTTTGTTTCGAGGGAAAGCCTTGGGTGTAGTTGTAACTGCAAGTGTAAAAACCTCCTCACGCTCTCTTTGAAAAACAGCCGCTTTAAAATCTGGATAGAGATCCAAATGACAGTGGAAATCTACAAGTCTGGTTTTATGTTGAAAATTCATGATGGTGCAGCTTTGACATTTTTCAACAAGTTCTGCACCTCTTTAAGCCCCCGGTGATATACATTGGCATAATCTTGATGTCTATCAGGGTAATCAGAAAGTGGACCTGGTTTGTGGATTAGTAGTTTAGCTAGATCAGGATTTTTATTAAGCCGATTAAAGGCCAATTGAAAGGATCTTACCTGTTGGCCTTCTGACTTTAATGAATTTAATCTTCTTGAAGACAAATCTTGAATAAAATATTCTGTTAGATCATCTTCATTTAAAGCGGCTCGTCGAATCAGGCAGGGGAGACAATACCCACAATGTCCTAGATATTTATCCCAACGGTGCTTCGTAGGTGATGAACAAGATAAAGTGGATGTCGTAATTTTTTTTAGAAGTTTGGGGTTGGAACACTTTTTTACCATTTCGCGTTTTGTTTTGTCCCAGTAGGGATTCACTAATTCCCCGTTGATTTTTAGCACCTCCAAGAGTTCGTTCCAACGGGCCATATAGAAGGGATGAGTCGTATGTGTACTTAAGGCTCCTAGTCTGAGTGGGTCTAAAGGAACATTTAAAGCGATGAAGCCGTTCTCTGGAACATTCAGGACAAACTTCTTATCCAAGCCAATTCCTGCAATTACTCCGAGTGAGAAGAACAAGAAGGACCTACCGCGTGTTGTAATTTCGTCACTAACACCATCTACAAGCCCCTTCCGAATCGCAATCCAGCTCCGTAATTTATTTAATTGTGAACCAGGGTAGGCTTCCTTGAGTGCGATGAAACATTCCTCTTGAGATTTACTTACCACCCCTTCATCTGCATGGCTCACTAACAATGGGGTTTTACCTGACTGTAAACTATCTACTGCACCAATGAGGCTATCGAGACCTCCTGAGAACAAATTAATATTATCAAATGGTGCAGGAATAAGAGTTTTATTCCTCTCTTTAGCAATTGTTGAATACTTTTCTGGTCGACTGCGAAAACCAATTTTCCATCGATCACCTGTCAGGAAATTAAGTGCCCTCTTCAATATATTTGATGTTTCATTCCAAAGACATGTATCACTTACAGGTATAACTAGTGCCCGTCCAGAAAATACCCGATTTTTTACAAATTACCAGCAATCCAGGCAACAGGATCACTCCCGATTTACCAATAATGGCTGAGCGGGAACGGTTTTTCCACAGGAAAACCTCAAGACCGCGGGAGTTTTC
>CAZHIL010000307.1:0-14753 GCA_964532985.1 uncultured Albidovulum sp.
CCCTGTATTTCTGCACTATGCGAAGGGCAAAAATATTGATGATCAGGGTTACGATAAAAAGCATCATGCCAAGAGCGAATGCTGCAAGGGTTTTGGGGTTATCAAATGAGGTATCACCAATTAACAGGGTAACGATCTGAACCGTTACTGTCGTTACACTATCCAGGGGATTGAGTGTAAGTTTTGCAATTAAGCCAGCAGCCATGACAACAATCATTGTTTCCCCGATTGCCCTGCTGACTGCTAGCAGGATACCCCCCACGATACCAGGAATGGCTGCAGGGAATAAAACCTTCAGCATCGTTTCTGAAGGAGTAGCACCCAAGGCAAGGGATCCATCCCTGAGAGATTTCGGAACTGCAGATAGGGCATCATCCGTAAAGGAAGAAATAAACGGAATAAGCATTATTCCCATGACACCACCTGCTGCCAAGGCAGTATTCGGAGAAACATCTATTCCGACTGAATCGCCAAACCTTCTGAATGCAGGTGTCACAACCAAAATGGCGAAGAACCCATAAACGATAGTTGGTACTCCTGCAAGGATTTCCAGAACAGGCTTGCTTATGGATCTGACTCGATGATTGGCAAATTCATTGAGATAAATCGCTGACATCAATCCGACAGGTACTGAAAGAAACAACGCAACAGCGGTTATAACCAGTGTTCCTACAAAAACCGGAATCCAGCCGAAAGCACCTTCGGCGGCAACTTGATCTTCCCTCATCGGTATTTGTGGTTCCCAATTCAATCCAAAAAGAAATTCGGTGATTGGAACCAGGCTGAAAAATCTACCGGTTTCTACCATTAGCGATGCGATGATACCGAGGGTTGTAAATATTGCCACTACAGAACAGGCTATCATCAACCAGGTGACAATTCTTTCCACATTCTGGCGAGCTCGAAATTCAGATCGTACCTTGTATTTTGCGATAAAAATCAAAATGATTGCCAATACAGCAACTATGAATACAAGTAATTTTGAAAAAAGACCTTGTAGAACTGCCAATTGTTCACCTGCAGCAAGCTTCCATTCTTCAGGTTGACCAAATATGGTTCCTCCTGCTATGGATCGAATTTCTGCCAGTGCAAGATCCGCTTCACCTTTGCTAGCATCAACTAAATATTCCGCTAGAACTGATCTCAAGAGATAGAGTTCCAAGAGAGGATCTTGGAGGACCAACCACAGCAATATCAATATAAGTATTGGGATTAAAACAAGAAATAATGCAAACAAGCCATGATAAAGAGTGATGGACGCAAGCCTTATTCCACTGTTTCTGATTGAAACCGCTGATCGATGGTTAATAATGCATCCTAGGGATGCAAAAATAATTAGCAGAACGAAAGCAAGGGTGGTCATTTAATATGTCTACCTGATTATTTAGGAACCATGTTTACAGCATTTATGACATCATTTTGCAAATTTGATCTTGCTTCCTCACTCAAGGTTACCAAACCCCGTTCGGCAAGATAGCCATCTGGGCCAAGTGCTTCATCAGACATGTATTCTTCAATGAATTCCTGGAAATTGGGGATTACACCACGATGGGCATTCTTGGTGTAGAAATACAGAGGTCTTGAAATCGGATAGGATTTATCCCCAATGGTATCGATATCAGGCAATACACCATTGATAGACACTGCCTTGAGGGTATCAAAATTTTCATAGAGGAATGAATAACCAAAAATACCAAGGGCATTGGGGTCTGCATTTAATCTCTGTACGATAAGGTTGTCATTCTCACCAGCTTCAACAAATGGGCCATCTTGACGCATTCTGGAGCAGTTTTCCTTGACCCAGCCCTTGTCCTTATCCAAACCATTTTCAGACACATAAGGAAGCTTCTTGCAACCGATATGCATGGCCAATTCTACAAAGGCATCCCTTGTGCCCGAGGTTGGGGGTGGTCCATAAGTCAAAATATCGATATCCGGAAGGTCTGGGTTTATTTCTGACCATTTGGTGTAATAATTTGGTACCATTTCATTACCTTGGGGTACTTCGGCGGCCAGTGCCAAAAATATTTCTTCCAATGAAAGGTTCCAATCGGATTCATTGGACCTTGAACCTGCAATGGAAAGGCCATCAAATCCAATCAACGCTTCTGAAATATCAGTTACCCCATTCTCCTGACAAAGTTCGTATTCTGAAGATTTCATAGCCCGTGAAGCGCCAGTTAAATCAGGAAATGACTCTCCAATACCACTGCAAAAAAGCTTCATTCCACCCCCCGTTCCGGTTGATTCCACAATCGGTGAAGGTGAGCCTGTCAAATTGGAAAATTCCTCAGCGACAGCCTGGGTATAGGGAAATACGGTAGATGACCCCACAATGCTAATCTGGTCCCGGGCTGAAACAGAAATCGTGCCCCACAGCATAAGTAACAATGCTGGTATCAGAATTCTAAAAAATCTCATCAATATTCTCCTTACGAATCGAGATAACAACTTGGAAAAAGAGATACTGTTTCTTTATTTCGATTCTGTTGAAGAAATATTAAACTTTTATGAAATTTTTAAACTCACAAGCAAAAACCGATGAAGAATTTTTGCAGTCAAATTGTACCCGTTTGCATACAAATATAATATTTCCTTGAGATTACTGCCCCTCTGATTATTTATTATTGCTAAATATTCGCGGAGAGGTGCCGGAGTGGTCGAACGGGGCGGTCTCGAAAATCGTTGTACCTTAGGGTACCCAGGGTTCGAATCCCTGTCTCTCCGCCATTTCCCAAACAAGCTCTTATTTATCCAGTGTTATAGCCTTAAAAACCCAGAATTTAGGGGATTTATTACTGCTTGCAGTTGACATCCACGATATAATCGCCCCACAATTTTTCAAGCTTGTTCTAGCAGGATCCCAGTTGATTAAATTTTATAAACTCATCTGCCCAATGGGCCTAATCGATGGTTTTTGTTCTCTCCAACATTCAACTTTTCACGAACAGAATTCTTGGGAAATCAATCAGGGCTTCCGCTGGTCCATACTCTTTGATCAATATGGTTTCTGTAGTCTCCAACCCCCAATTGTCTGTCCAAAGCCCAGGCATGAAGTGAAATGTCATGCCAGGTTCTAAAACGGTTTCATCTTCCTCACGGAAAGAAATAGTACGTTCACCCCAATCGGGGGGATATGACAACCCAATGGGATAGCCTACCCGCCCTTCACGGTCAATTCCTACCATTTTAAGTTCAGCTTTTAGTGCTCGGGCAACGTCTCCGGCGACATTTCCAGCCTTTGCCGCTTTGAGACCAGCTTCCAAACCATCAATCAGAGCTTTGCTAGCGTCCTGCATATCTTGAGGCGGGTTTCCTAAAAAGAGTGTACGGCAAAATGGTGCATGATAACGCCTATAGCACCCAGAAATTTCAAAAAAGGTCGCTTCACCCCTTCTGAGTTCTCTACCATCCCAGGTGAGATGTGGGGCACTGGCATCTTTACCGGATGGTAAAAGCGGTACGATTGCAGGATAGTCTCCCCAAGCACCATCAACACCGTACATGGCATCACGGTAGATTTCACCAACCAGCTCATTCTTTTTGAGACCGGGTTCAGCCCGCTCCATGATACCATTCATGATTTTCTGCGAAATGCCTGCTGCCTTGCGCATGAAGGTAATCTCTTCATCGGATTTGACTGCCCGACACCAATTCACCAAAGAAGTGGCATCTACGAGTTTAGCCTTCGGCAATTCTTTTTGTAAGGTCAGATAGGCATTTACTGTAAAATAGTAGTTTTCCATTTCCAGACCGATGGATTTACTTTCATAACCCCACTCACGGATTTTGTCCGCTAAATCCTCCATTGGGTGGTAGGTGGTGGATTGCACAAAATGGTCCGGGTAATAGGTAATATCCTCATCCGCCATCCAAACCGTTCTCAAAGCGCCACTTGTATCCTGTGCCCTACCCCACCAGACGGGATCACGATCATGAAAGACGATTGCACCTTGATGGGTGTAAAATGACCAACCATCATAGCCAGTAATCCAAGCAATATTTGAGGGATCTTCAACAAAAAGGAGCTCAATATTTTTATCTATCATAGAGGTGCGGAGAACTTTCAATCTTCGCCAATATTCATCTGCACTAAAGGGTGCATTTTTGCCTGTCATTTTTTTCCTTCCCTAAATTAATTGTTTACAAATATGAAAACTCAAATTTTGAGGGGTTGTTGCAGTTTTTACCAGAGGAGAACACTTCATCCAAGCGATGGTGCTAATAACAATAAAAGGATTGTTACCCGATGTTTAATGGTTTTCCCGCAGGGTCAAAATCCTCACCGCATTCATATTTTTGGAAATAACTTGGATATCCACTTTGATTTGAAATTATTCTGGTCTTTTCAAAATAATGGTCATCACACTCATGAGTATGACCATAAATCCATAAATCGGGCTGGTATTGCGTAATGATTTCTATCATATCAGTGGAATTAAAGGCGGGTGAGAGTAGACTGCCAATATATTTCGTCATTGGCTTGATGACAGGTGCATGGTGTGTAACAACTATGCGTTTTCCTGAAAGAGGCTGCTTGAACCATTGCAGCAGTTTTTCAACAAATTTGCTGTGAAGTTTTGTGGTGTATTGCGGGGTTAGTGAAACTCCGTCTTCCATTTTGATTAGTCTGAAGTCATTCATTTGGGTTTGTGCTTGAAACATGGCTTTTTCTGAACCTCCAAGAAAATCAGTCCACATGGTACCACCAAAAAAATGAACCCCATCAAAGGTAATCGAATGATCCTGCAAGAATTCGACGTTTGGATGGTTATCTGATAGCCAATCCTGAAATCTTGCAGCCTCCTTATACATATTCGTATTGGTGTAATATTCGTGGTTGCCTGCAATATAGATGACAGGCTTTTTCCATCCCTCAAGAAAGCGAACTAGTGGGCTATAATCACGGAATGTGATGAGGTCCCCTGCTAGAATCATTAGATCAGCAAAACTGTCCTCTGGAGGCTTGATCATGCTGCCGAATTCCATGTGCAAATCACTGTAGGTAATAATTTTCATAGGTAATTAGCCTGATCTAACCAGTTTGAGTTCTTAACTCATCAATAAAATGTACGAGAGACAAGATAGTTGTTTTATTGCTAGTAGGGAATATTTCTTCACCAGAGTACACCACGAATTTCCTTTTCACCCCCAAATCCTCACTGCAATGTGAAATCCCTTGGTAAGGTTTGGAGTACGACCTGCCCTGATTTCAACAGCCCAATACTCAAATAGACCGAACTCAAGAACCAGATCAATTTAGGCTCCCGCTGACGTACGATATAAAAAGGGCTGGACGTCCCATGGTAAAGCGTTAATGATCGTTTCAATAACAAACCCTTCCCAGCTTTTATCCAGGATGGAGTGTCCTAGAAGTGCCTCATAGTTGGGTATTTGCCTAAAGTTGAATAAAAAATCAAATTTAGCTTTTTTATCCCTGAATAAACATATGAGCCAACTGGAACCAGTAAAGTTAAAAGTATATTTGTAGAAAGAAGTTTGAAAAAAGCCATTGTTTTGATAGGCAGAAAAGTTGCAAATAACCTTATGAAAAGTATGGACTCTCAAAGAATTGAATATAATAAATTGCCATTTGTTAACGAAGTTAAGTAGTATGCCAAGTCCCCTGCCAGCAGAGGCAATCATGACACCCGAAGAGGATAAGATACACTCGGGACTGGAAATTTGTGAAAGAGTCGAGAATACAGACCGACGAAGTTTTCTTAGGCAAACCAGTCTAGCAACACTATTTGCGATGGTAGGTACATCAATACCATTCTACCGCAATCTACCAGATGGTTTTATACCTGCCGCAGTAGCACAAGAAAGTGTATTGATGGGTAAGGATGGACTAACATTACTTGAAAATCAACCTTTGAATGCCGAGACACCACCTGAGTTATTGGATGATGCAATTACACCGACAAGTCGGCACTTTATCCGCAACAATGGTATTCCTCCCTTGGAAGTTGATCCGGGAACCTGGATGCTTACTATCGATGGTTTTGTTGATAATCCGCTGGCGTTAACCATCAAGGACATGCGTGAGCAGTTCAAGGTTGTTACTATGGCCCTTATGCTGGAATGTTGTGGTAATGGACGCGCTTTTTTTGATCCGCCAGTGAAAGGTAATCAGTGGACTTATGGTGCTGTTGCCTGTTCGGAATGGACAGGTGTACGGCTTAGGGATGTATTGGAAAAGGCTGGTGTTCAGTCTAATGTTGTTTACACTGCACATTATGGGGCGGATACCCACCCGTCCGGAAACCCTGATATTTTACCGATCTCACGGGGATTGCCTATCTCCAAGGCGATGACTGACAACATCCTAATTGCCTTTGAAATGAATGGTACCTCGCTTCACCCTATGAACGGAGCTCCCCTGCGACTTGTGGTACCGGGTTGGCCAGCATCGACATCCCAAAAATGGCTAACGCGGATTGAACTTCGCGATCAGGTACATGACGGTGCTTTAATGACAGGGATGTCCTATCGTGTACCTACTTATCCAATATCCCCCGGTCAGGAAGTACCAATTGAAGATTTCGTCATCATCGAACGAATGCCTGTTAAGTCGCTGGTAACTTTCCCGGCGAACGGTACCAAGACGGGCATGGAAACGCAGGTACGTGGCCATGCTTGGTCAGGGGATCGTACCGTCAGGATGGTTGATATCTCAATCGATTTCGGATCGACATGGATAGAAACTGAACTGGACGCACCTATCAATACCGGTGCTTGGCAAAACTGGCACACAAACATAAAATTCTCACAAGAAGGATATTATGAGGTCTGGGCACGAGCAACTGACAGCGAAGGTGTCATGCAGCCCTTCGCCATAGACTGGAACCCAAAAGGCTACATCAACAACTCAATGCATCGTGTTGGAATCCGTGTGAACTAAAAAAAACTTAAAGAGTTATTGCTACCGACTAGACATCATTTCCAATTGAAGCGTATGATTTTATCTTAGTGATTGTCAGTTGCGCGCATATTTAATGAAGGGAGTCTTTACACCGATTTTATCGTACAATTTCCTGGCTTCTGAATTAAAATCCTGGGTGGTCCAATAGACGCCCTGATATCCCAACTCATCGGTACGTTCATAGACTCTCTTGATTAATCTACCACCAATGCCTTGTTTGCGAACTGTATTGTCAACAAACAAATCCTGGAGGTAGCAAATCTTTTGTTTTTGCCAGAGATGAATGTGGTATAGACAATTTACCATCCCTACCCCCTGACCATCGGATAGCGCAAGAAAACCCTCACATTCAGTAAAATCTGGATCAATCAATCGCTCGAAACTCAGGTTGAAAATTTCCTTGCTCCTAGTAGTTTCATAAAATTCAAGATACAAACCCCACAGATGCATCCAACTGTTCCTGTGTCCAGCATTCAGTTTCTCAATCCTTATTTCACCTGACATTTTAATCCTTTCCTTTTCCCTCACCTCCTTGAGGTCCATAGAATATTACCCAAGCCTCCATTCCATCACCAAAATTGATGAACCGATGTGGAATTCCTGCAGGTACGAACAAGAAATCACCTGGTTTGAAATCAACTGTTTCTTCCCCCATCACGAACTGCCCATTACCTCTAGTTACAATATAACATTCGTCTTGCTCGTGTGGTTTCTGCAGATCCTCTCCCCGTGGGACATACAATTCGACCTTAAGCGAACCTCGTTCCAGTCCAATATGAAACCTTACCTTGGCCTCATCGGGAATATGGGCAATCATTTCTTCCCGAGTGAGTTTAACCCCTTTGTCAATCAATATCTCTATAGTATCCACCACTTAACTTCCTCATTCTCCGAGTTAATTTGATAACACATATTGATTTTAATTTACCAAAAAATCTCTAATTGAAAAATTATTCAAAAGCAATACCAAATAATTAGGCAAACTACCTAGATATTATTCACCAGAATACACAAAAGTAAATCTCTATCGGTATAGCCTATTGCAATCATAAAACGGAATTCGATGGTTCACTATAATTCAAATCTGGTCAATACAATCAGCCCACCCGTGATGGATGCCAGGAGATGGCTTCAGGAAACACCCATTGAGACCAATCAAGTACTGCTCAACCTGTCACAGGCCGCACCAGTAGACCCCCCACCGGATGATTTGTTGAATCATATGGCGGAATCAATCAAAATGAATCCTACTTCAAACATTTATGGTCCTGTCCTAGGCAATCCGGAGCTTAGAGAAGAAATTGCTGCTAAATGGTCAATACTATATCAGGGGGAAATAAACCCTTCTCATGTGGCAATTACTTCAGGATGTAATCAGGCTTTTGCAGCCACGGTAGCAACCCTTGCCGAGCCGGGAGATTCGGTAATGATTGCTGCACCGTGGTATTTCAATCATAAAATGTGGTTGGACATGATGGGGATTAACACAACGGTACTAACTCTTGAAAAGGATCTGCAACCAAATGTTGAGAGGGCCAGGGAATTAATTACCAAGGGCCTTAAGGCAATTTTGCTTATCACTCCCAATAATCCCTGTGGAACCGAATACTCTAAGGAAACCATCTGGGAATTTTACCAACTGGCAAAAGAAAACAACCTGACGCTAATTGTAGATGAAACCTACAGGGATTTTCTCTCCAACGATAGCGAGTTGCATGAAATCTTTCAGGATCCAGACTGGGACAAGCATTTTGTCCACCTTTATTCATTTTCCAAGGCTTTTCGTCTGACCGGTCATCGAGTAGGTGCAGTCATTGCCTCGGAAAGTTTTCTACCTCAAATAGAGAAGTATCTGGATACCGTTTCAATCTGCCCAAATCAGTTGGGTCAATTGGGTGCTCTGTTTGGTCTCAGAAATCTCATGAATTGGCTGGTTGAGGAAAAGGAAATAATTTTGCAACGCAAGGAAGCAATCAAAAAGGGATTTGAGTTTCTGCCGGAATGGAATTTGCTCGGGTGTGGTGCCTATTTTGCCTATGTAACCCACCCCTTTGATATGTGTTCTGACCAATTGGTCAAGCTTTTCCTACGGAAAACAAACATGCTGATGTTGCCTGACACCATGTTTGAACAACAAAATCCGGCTGATGAGATAAGAAAATTTGGTCAGCAAATTAGAATTGCCTTTGCCAATATTGATCAGAACCAGATTGAGGACTTCTTTGAGAGAATGACCAAATTTACAATGGATCACCAAGAATACATATAGGTTTCAATCATGATCACCTTAGTTTTAAAGCAAGGCAAAGCCCTTGAATTATTACGGTAAAATATTTAGGTAAAATCACTCATTTCATAACTAGAGAATAATAGATGGCAAAGTTTTCCCGCAAAAAAGCCATGAACGTCCCAGTTTGGATTCTCCTAGGGTTGTTGATCCTGGGATTGATGGGGTTCGGTATTGGTAATTACTCAGGTGTTACAGACAAAATTGGTTCTGTTGGTGATGAAGAGATTACCGTTGATGAATATTACCAGGCCTTGCAGGAGGTTACCCGGAATCTTTCTTCAAGGGTAAATGTTCAGTTAACCTATCCCGAGGCCATTTCACTTGGAGCGGACCGGGAAGCCATAGGAATTGTATCCCGAACAGCGGCGCTTGATAACGAAGCTTACAACATTGGTATTTCCGTAGGTGATAATGTCGTTCTGGAACAGATCAGGAATGAACCCGGTTTCCGTGGTTTGGATGGTAATTTTGATACAAATGCCTACAACTTTACACTGGAAAACCTTGGAATGAGCGGTTCCGAATTTGATGAGGTGGTGAGGAAGGAAATTTCCAGAAGCCTATTGAGTGGTTCTCTGTTGTCGGACCTAGTACCTTCTGAAGTTTTTTGGAACAAATACATTGATTATAATTTCCACAGGAGAACCTTTCGCTGGATAGAAATTACGGATGGCATGGTCAGGAATCCTGAGCCACAGGCTTCGGATAGTGATTTGAGGGCCTTGTACGATGAAAATCCCGAAGATTACACCCTGCCCTCCTCAAAGGAAATAACCTATGTCTGGTTGACACCGGACATGAAATCTTCTTCATTTTCAGTTTCTGATGATGAGTTGCAAGCATTGTATGATGCGCGGATTGACGAATATAAGCGGCCGGAAAGTCGAATTGTCGACAGATTGGTTTTTCCAACAACCGAGGAGGCCAACTTGGCACTTGGTCAAATCAATTCCGGGATCACTGATTTTGATCAGGTTGTGATTGATAGTGGCATCAGAATTGAGGATATTGATTTAGGTGAAGTATTCCGCAACGATCTTTCACCCGAGGTGGGTGATCTGCTTTTCTCGACTGATGAATTGAGTGTCCTTGGACCTGTTCAATCATCGGTTGGTCCTGCCCTGTTCAGAATAAATGGCATAATTTCGGCAAGGGAAACCCCCTTTGAGGATGCCCGTGAGGAATTGATGGTTGAAAGAAGCCAGGAGCTAGCAATTGCCAGTATCCAGAGCAATTTTGAATCTTACCAGGATTCATTGGCAGCAGGAGCAACTTTGGAAGAACTCGCTCAGGAAACAGACCTTGTTTTGGCAACAGTTCAATACAATGCCCTTTCGGATGATCCCATAACCGAATTTGCCACCTTCCGGAATACAGCTGCACAAATAGATGAAAACAGTTTTCCGGAGTTGATGGAACTGGAGAATGGCGGAGTCTTGGCAATGCGACTGGATCAAACCATACCACCTGCATTGCAATCATTTGAAAGTGTCAGGGATGAGGTTTATGGCAATTGGATAGCAAGTGAATTGGGCAAGCAAAAGTTTCAGTTGGCAGAAGAATATTTGTCTGCCCTTGAGGGTGGTGCCCCCTTTGGAGCTATTGGTCTTGGAGAACCGAGACTTGAAACAGGAGTGCTGAGGATAGACGGCATAGAGGATGCACCTCAGAACCTGCTGCAGGAGGTCTTTGAGATTGATGTTGTTACGAAAGGTGCGGTGGTTAGTGGTGAGAATAACAGAATTGCCCTGGTTTTACTGGATGAGATTCTTCCTCCCGAGGAAGATTCAGAGGAATTTGCCGGGTATCTTTCATTTCTAGAGTCCCAGATTACTGGCGGTCTTTCCCGAGATATAATCAACTCATATACAGTGGATTTGATCAATAATGCAGAGTTTGAAATCAATCAGGAAATACTGAACTCTGTCCACTCACAACTTCAATAGTGGATTTTTCATGATAACTCCTTCTTTTGATCAATTTCGTAAAGGATACAAGGAAGGCAAAAACCAGGTTCTCTTTGCCAAAATCCCTGCAGATCTGGAAACTCCTGTATCGCTTTTCCTTAAATTGGCCAACAATAGGAAAAATTGCTTTCTCCTGGAATCGGTTACCGGCGGCAAAGACAGAGCACGTTATTCCATCCTCGGCATGGACCCGGATTTGATCTGGCAATGTGATGGCAATTCCTCGTTTGTAACCTGGATGGATGGTTTTGACCAAATATCTTCGCATACTCCTGAAACAGAGGATCCATTTCTCTCCCTCAGATCCCTGATCAAGGCTAGTTCAATTGATTTACCGTCTCATCTTCCTGCGAGCTCCTCTGGTCTGTTCGGTTACCTTTCCTATGATATGGTCAGGTTAGTTGAAAATCTACCACAGAATAATCCTGATACAATAGGAACTCCTGATGCCATTCTGCTCAGACCATCACTTATTGCAGTGCTTGATGGTGTACTCGATGAACTGAATTTGGTCTGTCCTGTCTGGTTCAATAAGAATATTGACGCTGAAACTGCATATCAAACCGGTATTGAGCGGTTGGAAAAAACCCTGGATACACTTCAGAATATCACTTTTAATTATTCATCCGGGCCTACCAAAGCAGGTCCTACTGCCAAACTGGTAAACGAAATTCCAAAAGATGAATATCTCTCAATGGTTGAGAGGGCTAAACAATATATTTACGAAGGAGATATTTTCCAGGTTGTACCAAGTCAAAGATGGACCAAGGATTTTCCCCATCCACCCATTTCGCTTTATCGTGCATTGAGGAGAACCAACCCTTCCCCTTACATGTTCTATTTTGATTTTGGAGAATTTCAGGTTATAGGAGCTAGCCCCGAGAGTTTGGTCAGGGTTGCAGGAAATGAGATTACCATCCGACCACTCGCAGGTACTAGACCCAGAGGCCAAACGCCTGATGAAGACAAGGAATTGGCAAGGGAATTGCTCGCTGATGAAAAGGAAATCGCCGAACATTTGATGCTTTTGGATTTGGGCAGAAATGATGTTGGACGGGTTTCAAAGATCGGGACCGTTGGTCCAACTGAGCAGTTTATTATTGAACGGTATTCCCATGTCATGCATATCGTTTCCAATGTTGTTGGTAAATTGGCAGAGGGTGAGGATGCGCTTTCTGCCCTGATGGCAGGTTTACCGGCTGGTACCGTATCAGGAGCTCCCAAGGTTCGGGCCATGGAAATCATTGATGAGCTTGAACATTCCAAGCGAGGTGTTTATGCGGGGGGAGTTGGCTATTTCTCGTCCAATGGTGACATGGATATGTGTATTGCTCTTAGAACATCGGTCATCAAGAACAAAAAGCTGTACATCCAGGCAGGTGGGGGAGTGGTTTACGACAGTGATCCCGAAACTGAATGGCTGGAAACCATATCGAAATCCATGGCGTTGCGAAAAGCTTCAGAGGTAGCACCACAATTTATTCCGGAAATAAACAAATAGAATTTCCAGGCTTTTGGATGTAAACACAATTTATCTGGAAATAGTCATTCTGAATAGAATCGAATTCATAGTACCTTCATGCCCATCAAGATATTTCGATGTACGTATTAATTGATAATTTCGATAGTTTTACCTACAACCTGGTTCAACATCTTGGAGTACTGGGGGCAAAGGTTAGTGTTTACAGAAACAACGAGATTACATCGGACGAAGTTGTTGCATTGAATCCCAAGGGTATTATCATATCCCCTGGCCCATGTGGTCCGGAAAATACAGGCATCTGTATTAGCCTGACACAGGCTGCTGCCCAATCCAGTATTCCACTCCTTGGTGTTTGTCTGGGACATCAGGTTATTGGCGTAACCTTCGGGGGTAAAACAATAATCAATGATGAAATCGTTCATGGAAAAATAGGTCGGATTGAACACGATGGAACTGGCGTGATGGCTGGATTGGAGTCCCCCATTTATGCAACACGCTATCATTCACTGGTGGTAGAACGTGAATCGCTACCCGAGTGTCTGAAAATCAATAGCTGGCTGGAAAACGGAACAATCATGGGGTTTCAGCACGAGAGTTTACCTATCCATGGGGTTCAGTTTCACCCCGAAAGCATAGCAACCGACAAGGGCTTCAACATTCTTGATAATTTTTTGAAGTTAACACACTGATTTTGGAATTATGGAAACGTTTAAGGAATTGATCTCACTTGCCTGTGAAGGGCCATTAACCAGAACACAGGCTGAACAGGCCTTCTTCGAGATTATGGATGGGGAAGTATCACCTGTGTTAATTGCCGGATTTCTCGTGGCCCTGAAGGTACGAGGCGAGACAATCGATGAGTTTGCAGCCGCTGCTTCGGTCATGCGTGACAAATGCCTTGCGGTCAAGGCTCCCGATCGGGCCATGGATATTGTTGGTACGGGCGGTGACAGCAAGGGTACCCTGAATATATCAACAGCAACAGCCCTGGTGGTAGCTGGAGCGGGTGTAACCGTAGCCAAGCATGGCAACCGTAACTTGTCGTCCAAATCCGGTGCTGCCGATGCTCTTACCAATCTTGGTATCAATGTTATGGTTGGTCCTGATACTGTAAACGAGGCAATCGACAAGGCAGGCATCGGGTTCATGATGGCACCAATGCATCATCCGGCCATGAAACATGTCATGCCGGTTCGCCAGGAATTGGGAACAAGAACAATTTTCAACATATTGGGACCATTGACCAACCCCGCAAAGGTCAGATATCAACTAACAGGTGCTTTTGCGAGGGAATTAATCGTACCCATGGCTGAGACGCTCAAGGAATTGGGAACAAAGTGTGCATGGCTGGTTCATGGTGCTGATGGTACGGATGAGGTTTCAATTTCTGGCCTAACGCATATCGCTCAACTTGAAAATGGCGTTGTTACCGAAAAGACACTCCACCCCGAAGATGCAGGGCTTCCCGTCCACCCGCTTGATGAGATAAAAGGTGGCACCCCCGAGGTCAATGCAGAGGCCATAAAGCTGCTTTTGGGAGGTGAACACTCGCCCTACCGGGATGCCGTCTTATTGAATTCCGCCTGTGCCCTCGTTATCATTGGACGAGCTAACAACCTCAAGGAGGGTGTTGAAATTTCCAGGGAAAGTATCGATTCCGGCTCGGCCAGGGACAGGCTCGGGCAGCTGGTCTCAATTACCAACTGTTGATTGTAGTGAATTCAATTCTTGAGAAAATTCGATCCTACAAGATTGAGGAAATAAAGAGCCTCAAATCCAGATATAGCCTAAGTGCTCTGGAGGGCTTAATTCGCGAACAGACTCTTCCCAGGGGGTTTGAAAATTCACTTAAAGTTGCCAGCAGAAAGGGCTACGGTTTGATTGCCGAAGTTAAGAAGGCAAGTCCTTCCAAGGGAATAATCAGAGAAGATTTTACCCCTCTGGAGTTGGCCAAGGCCTATGAAACAGGTGGTGCTACCTGTATCTCAGTGCTAACAGATTTTCCAAGCTTTCAAGGCAAGGGAGAATATTTGAGGGAAATATCAAAAGCCGTAAACCTTCCAACTCTTCGCAAGGATTTCATGCTGG
>CAZHIL010000308.1:0-3979 GCA_964532985.1 uncultured Albidovulum sp.
AGATGGCCGATATGCCACCGACAATTCCCATCTTGTTTTGCCACTTGGATATCCAATACCAAATTCAAATACGGGTACATTACCAAAGTTTCCCAATGAACGTATTGGACGAATGCCATCTCTACCTTCTTGACAACCATAAAGAAGGTGGTTGCTATTACAACTCTCGTCATGAAAAAAGGAAGTTTCAGGATGATCCAGTCCAAAGCTAAAACGTAGGTAGTGTTCATTGGCTCGGGAATCTGAAGCAGCAATAATCATTGCCAATCCCAACAAAAGAAACAACAGGTTGCCAAGGATAGTAAAATATCTGTTGAAGAAAAATCGTATCAACATCTTCTACTGCTCTAGTCCAAATTTTGGAAAATTGGTTAATTATTGTTGTTTCAATATAAAGGAATGAATTTAATTTTGCTTTCCAAATTGTCCAGAGTACGCAATTTACAAACATATAAATGAATGCTGTTTTGTTGCAAAAGGGGAACCAAAATCGAGGTTGATCTGAGGATTATCTAAATGTTCAGCAGATGATTTTTCAAATATCCTGATTTCCTTTCGCGGCAATATTTGCCAATTTGTCTGCACGGTTATTACCTTCATTTTTATCGTGCCCCTTAACCCATTGCCATTTAACACAGTGCCTTGAAGAATTCTCATCAAGTTTTTGCCACAATTCCTTGTTCTGTACTGGTCTGCGAGAGGCCAATTTCCAGTTATTGGACTTCCACTTGCTCAGCCATTTTGTAATACCTTCAATCAGGTATTTGCTATCCGCATATATTGTTATCTCGGAATTTTCAGGGAGACTTTCCAGTGCTTTAATGGCACTGGTTATCTCCATGCGATTGTTTGTCGTATGTTCTTCAAAGCCTGACATTTCGTAGGTCTGCTTTAATTGTCCATCAGACCAGGCTTCTACAACTACACCCCAACCACCTTTACCCGGATTGCCAAGGCAGGAACCATCTGTATAGGCAGTATATGTAGTGTTGTTGCTTGGTGTTATGCCCTTTGGCTTAGTTAAAGCCTCCCTTTTGGTTTCACTACCCTTGGTATTTGAAAGTTGCCAGGAAATGTTTCTCCTTGAATTCAGATAGTAAAGGGTATTCCAAAGTTGATTGATACGACTCTGGTCTTCGAATAAAGGGAGTGAATTTTCATTAATCTGGTTATTCGCCTTACTTTCAATACCATCCAAAATATATGAGCTGTTAATGGATACCGCAATCGCTTCATTTCCTTCAGGTAATGTGGACAGGGTTGTAATGGCCGCCAACAAATAAACCTCTCGCAGGGAGGAAGTTTCAAATGACCCGGTGAGTTCCTTGGTTGATTGTAAGGAATTATTGGATTGTGGCTTGAGCCGAACTGTCCAGTGACCTATACCCTTGCCTGCATGGTACTCGACTGAAATCAGGGCTTTTGTCATTGGAGGTGGGAAATTTGATCAAGGGTACGATTATGCTCGCAATTCCTTGGGCAAATTGAAGGTTACATTCTCCTTGATCGTTTCAAGTGAAACAAAATTCAGATTGAAGTGGTTGTTAAGGAAATGCTGGCATCGCTCAACGAGAATTTCCGGTGCACTGGCACCTGATGTAAGTCCGATGGTTTTAAATCTCTTGATAAAATTCAAATCCATTTGATCGGGGCCTGAAATGAGTAGGGAAAAGGCACAACCGGATTGAATGCCAACTTCTACCAGACGCTTGGTGTTGGAGGAGTTGGGACTGCCTATGACAAATAGACATTCAATAAATGGAGCAGCTTTCTTTACAGCTTCCTGACGGTTGGTAGTGGCATAACAAATGTCGGACTTATGAGGCCCCTTGATATTTGGAAATCTTTCTTTGAGGGCAACGATGATTGGAGCTATATCATCAACTGAAAGGGTTGTCTGGGTTACATAAGCCATTCTGTCAGGATTACTCGGATTGAGCTTGGTAACATCGTCAATCGTTTCAACGAGCTGAATTTCACCAGATTGCAATTGTCCCAGAGTTCCCAAGGTTTCCGGGTGACCAGCATGACCAATCATTACATTCTGCAATCCTTCCTTGTGATTTCTCTGGATTTCAACATGCACCTTTGAAACCAGAGGACAAATGGCATCAAAAAACTTGAGATTGCGATTTTTTGCCTTCTTGATTACCGATTGGGCCACACCATGGGCTGATAGAACAACCGGACGATCATCAGGACACTCGTCCAGTGATTTGACAAAGACAACACCTTTTGCCCTAAGGGTATCCACAACAAACTTGTTGTGAACGATCTCGTGCCTGACATAAACGGGAGGCCCCCATTTGGCGAGGGATTGTTCGACTATTTCAACCGCTCTTTCCACACCTGCACAAAACCCTCTCGGGGAAATCAGGTAAAGATCCAGATCTTGCTTTTCGGAAGGTGTAATCATCAGATTTGTCTACCTCTATATCAGTATAAACGGTTATTTATAGGTTAGTTGATATATTTCAAAATAAAAGAAAAAAATTGCCTAGGCACTGTTTCAGGCTCAAAATTGGTTGAAACCATCAGGAAGGATTTCTGCGAACCCGGGTAACAATCTTTTTGGAAATGTTGTTTTCAGGACTTGCTTGATCGTGTATTGACTCTAACAAAAATAAATGACATGCCCTTAGGTAGGTTGAAAACAAAGGTTTTTCGCATATATCAGAGACAAAAGTTTGTAAGGAATAATTTGGAGTTTCCAGATGGCTCGTGTCACCACAGAGGATTGTATTGAAAAGGAACCAAACAGGTTTAAGCTGGTTATGCTGGCAGCCCAGAGGGCGAAGGAATTGTCGAATGGTGATTATCCAACCGTTGAACTGGATAATGACAAACATACTGTGGTTGCCCTGAGAGAAATCGCCGAGGGAACACAACCGGTAGATTCGCTTCACCAAAGAGCTGTTTACAAGCATCAGAAACATGCAGAAACACCCCCTCTTGATGAAGAGGAGTTCAACTTCCAATTGGGATTGGATTCCTCCGACTATGGCGGCATAAAGGGAACCAGGGATTTTTCCTTTACCCCATTTGAAGACGATATGGGCAGTCTTAGTGACGAGGACGGAGAAAAATAAAATTACCAATGGTGACAATACCATTGAGTATGACTGGGATAATGTCCTAGAGGAATTATTAGCGAAAATATCCTCATATGAGGCCCATCCTGACACCGAGAAGGTCAGGGAAGCGTATTATTTCGCCTTTGAATGCCATAAAGACCAGAAAAGGAAATCTGGTGAACCCTATTTTACACACCTGGTTGCCGTAGCCAATATTCTTGCTGACAAACAGCTTCATTCAGACATCATAATTGCGGCCTTGCTGCATGATTCAATCGAGGATACCGAAGGGATCGTCTATAAAAGCATCCAGAAGAAATTCGGGCATGAAATAGCCGGTATCGTTGATGGTGTAACCAAAATAACCGAGTTGAACCTGGACCCGACCGTACAAAAACAGGCTGCCAATGTTCAAAAACTCATAGTGGCTGTGGCCAAGGATGACCGGGTTATCTTGGTAAAGCTTGCCGACCGCCTTCACAATCTTCAGACCATTGAACATCTTTCTCTAGCCAAACAGCGTTTCAAGGCCAAGGAAACCATGGAATTTTATGCCCCGATTGCCGAACTTCTGGGACTGAGAGCATGGCATGATGAATTAGAGGATCTAGCCTTTGAAATCCTGTATCCAAGAGCCCGTCAATCGGTGGTGAAATATATTGAGGAATTGAGGTGGACGGCTGAACAAAAAAATGTTTCCGCGGAACCCTTAATGGATCAAATTACCAAGCAGCTGGAACGAATGCTACTCCAAAAGGGCTTGACGGGAGTCAGAATCGAAAGCAGGGAAAAACTACCCTATTCGGTTTGGCGAAAAATGAGAACGGGGCGTAAGAAAATATCTTCCATATTCGATCTCTATGGCATCAGGATAATTACCAGAATCGAGGACGATGTCTATGTTG
>CAZHIL010000309.1:0-1699 GCA_964532985.1 uncultured Albidovulum sp.
GTTGAACAGAATGACACAATTCAAGGAAAAGGCCGGTTCCAACCGTGAGAATTCATCTGTTGGCCTATTTGCCTATCCAACCCTGATGGCTTCGGATATATTGTTATATCATGCAACTCATGTTCCGGTAGGTGACGATCAAAAGCAGCATCTTGAACTGACCAGGGATATCGCAATCAAATTCAACAATGATTTTGGGGTTGAATTCTTCCCGGTGATAGAACCCATCATAGAAGGTAATGCCACCAGAATCATGAGTCTTCGGGATGGTACCAAGAAAATGTCAAAGTCTGATCGTTCCGATTTAAGCCGCATCAACCTAACGGATGATAAGGATTTGATTGCCAAAAAAATCAGGAAGGCCAAAACCGACCAGTATCCACTACCAGGTAGCAGTGAAGAGCTTGAAAACAGACCAGAAGCCAAGAATTTGGTCAATATATATTCCGCCCTAGCCGAAACCCCGCCAGAGAAGGTTTTGAAACAGTTTGAAGGAAAAATGTTCTCAGACTTCAAGCCTCAATTGTCAGAGTTGGCGGTGGAAAAGATCTCTCCGATCACTTCTGAGGTGAATAATTTGATGAGTGATGGAATGGAATTGGACAAGATACTAGAAAATGGTGCCGAGAGGGCCAGGAAAATAGCCGACCCCATCATTCGAAAAACCTATGAGATAGTTGGCTTGAAAACAAAAAGTTGATAAGGATTAGACCATGGTAGCTGGAACAAATATTAAAACCTACTTTGATGGAACATGGCATGATGAAAACAGTTTGGTCATGCGAGCTGCCGACCATGGAGCATGGTTGGGATCAAATGTATTTGATGGTGCCAGATATGCCTTTGGTATTGCTCCTGATCTTGATTTTCATTGCCAGCGAGTCAACAATTCAGCCATTGCCCTTGGAATCACACCGACCAAAACTCCTGAGGAAATTCAAGAAATTGCAATCGAGGGCCTGAAACTTTATCCAAAGGATTCCGCAGTTTATATCAGACCCATGTATTGGGCTATTGATGGCGGGCATATGGCTGTTATACCCAAAGAGGGTTCAACCGGTTTTTGCATATGTCTTGAAGAAATACCAATGCCACCCGATGAAGCGACCTTAACCCTTACAACTACCCAGTTTCATCGACCTGTACTTGCCACGGCCCTAGTCAATGCCAAGGCGGGCTGTCTCTATCCCAACAACGGCAGAATGCTCCGTGAAGCCATTACCAAGGGTTTTGATAATGCCTTGGTGGCAGATGCCATGGGGAATGTCGCTGAAACAGCCACTTCGAATATTTTCATGGTCAAGGATGGAATTGTCAAAACACCCATTGAAAATGGCACCTTTCTGGCTGGAGTTACCAGAAAAAGGGTAATCTCGCTTCTCAGGGATGAAGGTTATGATGTCAAGGAATCCGTTTTGACATTCGAAGATTTTCACGATGCCGATGAAGTGTTTACCACCGGGAACATGGCCAAGGTAGTACCAGTTACCCGTTTTGATGATACGTACTACCAGGCTGGTTCAGTGGCCAGGGAAGCCAAAAAGCTATATTGGAATTGGGCTCACAGGGTGTGCTCCAGAATTATCTGAATGCATATCTAAACCAACTTGTAGCTATTGTTGGGTATTTTTTTCCTCAACAACTTCCTGGAATTTTGTAAAAAACTTGTCAGCCAGTTTCTTGGCAACACCTCCAACCA
>CAZHIL010000310.1:0-3357 GCA_964532985.1 uncultured Albidovulum sp.
TGGTATTGGGAGTTCGACCGGAACATGTTAGCTTCAATGACAGTTCTGGATATCGGGGTCGTGTGATAGCAACTGAGTATCTGGGAACCACTCAAATTATAACCCTGTCCACACCAAACGGGACACTAAAGGTTCGAATGGATGCCAAGGAAACGTTACGAGAAGGAGAAAAAGTAGGTATTAGTTTTAGGGAGGAATTTATATCGCTGTTTGACCGAAAAACAGGTAAAGCCCTTTTGTCAGAGATTAATTCGAGATTGGACAGTAATGGCAGAAGTTGAACTTCGAAACATTTCGAAATCTTTTGGTAAGATTGATGCTGTAAAGGATGTTTCCTTAACCATTTCTGATGGTGATTTTATTGTTCTTTTGGGACCTACAGGTGCAGGGAAAACTACAACCCTCAGGCTTGTTTCAGGACTTGAGTACCCTGACAGAGGAACAGTTTTCATTGATGGCCATGATGTATCCACAACAACCCCTGCCATGCGTAATGTAGCAATGGTTTTTCAACAATATTCACTATATCCACACATGACCGTATTTGAAAATCTTGCCTTTCCCTTGCGTTCACCATTGCTGAAGACTCCTGAAAGCAAAATCAAGGAAAAGATTTCTGAAATTGCAGAAGTACTTCAAATAAGCCATAAACTTAATAATCGGACTACAGAACTTTCTGGCGGTGAAATGCAGCGGGTGTCAATTGGTCGTGCATTGGTACGCAACCCATCAATTTATTTGATGGATGAACCTTTGAGTTCCCTTGATGCTAAGTTGAGGGCAGACTTGAGGGTTGAGTTGAAACACATTCAGGCTGACCTTGGCGCAACACTTCTTTATGTAACTCACGATCAAATTGAAGCGATGACAATGGCCAGTAAGATAGGTGTTCTGGAGGAAGGTAGGCTGGTTCAGGTTGGCAGCCCGAGGGAAATTTATGAGGATCCCGTCAGCCTATATGTAAGTGGAAGGCTCGGATTGCCTCGGATCAATACCATACCCTCAAATATTTTTCCAGGGGCACCCATCGGTGCAACCACATTGGGCTTGCGATCCGAGCATATTGAACTTGGTACAGGATTGCCGGCAAATGTAATTCGACTGGAGCATCTGGGAGACCAAACGCAGTTACACCTTGAGATTGAAGGACATAAAATTATAACCCTTACAGATGTGCATTCGCAACTTCAACCCGATGACATAGTCCATATTCAACCAAAGGACCCATTATATTTTGATCCATCAGGTAATCGTGTTCGATAGGAGAGAGACAATGAAACAATTCATTAATGATCGTGGGACGGTAGTTTCTGAAGCAATAGATGGAATGCTTTGTACACCTGAAGAACGGTTGGGACGTCTGGACGGTTACCCCCATATTAAAGTTGTAGTACGTGCTGATTGGGATAAATCACGTGTCTCTTTGATTTCTGGCGGTGGTTCAGGTCATGAACCAAGTCATGCCGGGTTTGTGGGGGAGGGGATGTTGACTGCTGCTATTTGTGGTGAAATTTTTTCATCCCCCTCAGTTGATGCCGTATTGGCCGGAATTCTTGCTGTTACAGGGAAACCCGGATGCTTGCTGATTGTCAAGAACTATACTGGTGACAGGTTGAATTTTGGTTTGGCAGCTGAACGAGCCAGGGCTTTGGGGTATAAAGTTCGGATGGTTGTAGTCGGGGACGATGTGGCTTTGCCTTCTCTACCACAACCACGCGGTGTGGCTGGTACCTTGTTTATACACAAAATTGCGGGAGCAATGGCAAGGACAGGTGCTGATCTGGATGAAATTGCCGCTGCCGCCGAACGCATCGCTGGACAAGTGGTAACCCTGGGTATGTCTTTGGATACTTGTACCCTCCCAGGTTTGCCCAAAGAGGAAAGAATCGGTTCGAATATGGCTGAATTGGGATTGGGTATTCATGGTGAACCGGGAGTGGAACAGGTTCCTTATTCAACTGCAAAGGAGGCAATGAATCTCTTGATCGATAGGTTAGAACCCCATGCTGGGACCGGATCATTAGTTGCATTAATCAATAATCTCGGTGGGTGCACCGAACTTGAAATGAGCATACTAACGTCCACCTTGATGAAGTCTGGCCTCGGTGGAAGAATAACTGAATTGATTGGTCCTTCGGCACTCATGACTTCCTTGGACATGAAAGGTTTTTCCGTTTCGTTGTTTTCTCCTTCCGGGGAAGATCTAAAAGCACTAAGCTCATCGGTTGTGCCTACCTCCTGGCCCGGTTTGAAAAAAGCTGAAAAAGCCGAAATAATTGATATTCCGAAGGGACTTCGACCAGCTCAACCAGTTCCATCAAATCATGAAAAAACAAAAAATCTGATCGTAAAGTGTTGTAGAAACCTCAGTGAATTAGAAGTGGAACTAAACTCCCTTGATGCAAAGTCTGGTGATGGTGATACAGGAAGTACCTTGGCAACTGCGGCTAAATCGTTGAGTTCCAGACTTGATCAGCTTCCATTGGCTGATCCTCCCCAACTTTTACGATCCATCGGTCAAGAGCTGAGCGAAACGATGGGTGGGTCATCAGGGGTTCTTATGGCCATTTTCTTTGCAGCAGCTGGAGATTCCTTATCAGGTGGGGGAGAGATAACGAAAGCTTTGAAAAACGGGTTGGAAAGGATTAAGCAAGTCGGAGGTGCCAAGCTAGGTGATCGTACCCTTATTGATGCCTTGGAGCCAGCGTTGGAAGTATTGGGTCAAGGGTTGGAAGATGCTGCAATTGCTGCACGAAAAGGGGCAGATGCAACCGCAGAAATTACTCGTGCCAAGGCTGGTCGTGCAAGTTACGTGTCCGAAGAAAATCTTGCAGGTTACAATGATCCAGGAGCCGAAGCAGTTGCACGATTATTCGAGGGTCTGGTAACAGATTAATTCAGGATTTGTAAATATTTTTAATTTTTTGATTGAGTGGATTTCAACCTACCACATTTATCATTTGGATCAAGCTTGTTTGCCTCCCAAAGATAGGAGTTGCGGGCTGTGGCATTGATTTCGGATTCGGCAAGAATTCTCATGGTAGTAGCCTTAAGTTTCTTCGCAGGTTCTCCAAGTGCAATCAAGTTGTCGCAGAGTTCCAATTTCCACTGTAGGTTTTCGGTTGCATGAACCCTTTCCCAGAGACCTTCTATCCCACCAGCTAGGTCTTCCATTAACCGTGCCCTTTCATTAGTCCCAATTGTACCGAGATTGGTAGGATTGCCATCATACCATCCAAGAAGGCCGGTTGCATAAGCTCGGGCTGACCAGGACAGCTTACCATAGTGTTCCTTTAACCATGGCTTGTTTGCAAGATGTTCTGGCAATTCGATTTCCGCCACAATATCATCCAAAGG
>CAZHIL010000311.1:0-3690 GCA_964532985.1 uncultured Albidovulum sp.
CTTGAAGCGATGACGGACCTGTCAACATAACCACAATCCTCCTTGAGCCTGTTACCTAATGTTTCACCCGTAATGGTCAGGCAATCCAGATGCAACAATGGTTTGAGTTCACGCAAGACGGCCCCCATACCTCCGGCATAATTGAAATCCTCCATATAGTGTTTGCCCACCGGCTTCAGATTGACTAGAACAGGAGTACTGTCCGAAAGTTCATTGAGCTTGCTTGGTGGTATTTTGACTCCGGCCCGGCCTGCAATTGCCGTAAGATGGATGATTGCATTGGTGGATCCTCCCAGGGCAAGAATGACCCGTAAGGCATTTTCAATTGATCGAGTAGTTACCAGTTCTTCGGGAAAAATGGGGTTGTTGGTTAGTTCTGCAGCGAGGTTGCCAGTCAACTCAGCCACCCTTAACCGATCAGCATGAACTGCCGGAATGGCTGCACTTCCAGGGATAGCCATTCCCAGGGTTTCGGCCACACAAGCCATTGTTGATGCTGTACCCATGACAGCACAGGTGCCCGCCGTAGTCGCTAATTTGCTTTCAACCTCAAGGATATTTTGTTCAGTGATTGAGCCCGACCGATATTCGGCCCAAAACCGACGACAATCCGTACAGGCTCCAAGACGTTCCCCCCTGTATTTGGAGGTCATCATGGGTCCTCCAATCAATTGGATAGCCGGTAGGTTGGCCGATACTGCCCCCATCAGTTGGGCCGGGATGGTTTTGTCACAACCTCCCATCAGAACAACGGCATCCATCGGCTGGGCCTTGATCATTTCTTCTGTTTCCATGGACATCAGATTGCGGTATTTCAGGCTGGTTGGATTCAGGAAAATCTCCCCCAGGGAAATGGTTGGAAACTCCAGGGGCAAGGCACCGTTAGCAATTACTCCCCGCTTGACAGCCTCAAGAAGTTCAGGAAAATGCCTGTGACAATTGTTGAAACCCGATCCGGTATAGGCAATCCCGACAATCTTTCGGTTCAGCATTTCCCGGGAAAAACCCATCGAGGAAAAAAAGGACTTTCTGAGAAAAACGGAAAAATCCGGATCCCCATAGTGGGTTAGATTCCTGGCCAGACCACTCTGGTTCTTTTTGGTCATTGATTTCCTTCCCTGAAATGTACCATCTCTATACCAAATCGCCCTTTTGGTCAAAGAAATGGAGTTCGTTTTCGGGCAATTTCAACCCCAATCTGTCTCCTGTCCTGATAGGGTGCTTAGGGTCTGTTCGCACTGTCAGCAAATCTTCTGAAGCCTCGGTCTTCAGGTACAGCATTGATTCCACCCCGAGTTTCTCGATTATTTCCACCTCGGCGGTTAGGATTCCTTCTTCGGGTGAAACGATTGCAATGTGTTCAGGCCTGATGCCTACCTCAATTTCCATACCGTGTTTGAGGGTGGGTTTGTTTACTTCCATGGTATAGGGTCCCAACCTTGCGATCAACTTGTCATCATCTGTATCAATGGTCCCCTTTATAAAGTTCATGGCGGGGGATCCGATAAAACCTGCAACAAACCTATTGATGGGCTTTTCATAGAGTTTCAGGGGAGAGCCGACCTGTTCAATTCTTCCTTCATTCAGAACCACGATCCGGTCTGCCAGAGTCATGGCTTCAGTTTGGTCGTGGGTTACATAGATCATGGTTGCCCCCAAATTCTGGTGAAGACGTGTGATTTCAATGCGCATGACCACTCTCAGGGCAGCATCTAGGTTCGATAGGGGTTCGTCAAACAGGAAAACCTTGGGTTGGCGTATAATGGATCGGCCTATGGCCACTCTCTGTCTTTGCCCCCCGGACAATTGCCGGGGTTTTCTGGCAAGAAGGTTTTCAACCCTGAGAACCGAAGCAACCTCCTTGACTCTTGCAGAAATTTCGTCCTTGGGAACCTTGGACAGTTTCAGGCCAAAACCAATATTTTCAGCCACTGTCAAGTGGGGAAAAAGGGCATAGGATTGGAAAACCATGGCCACCTCTCTCTTGGAAGGCTTGAGGTAGGTAACATCTCTGTCTTCAATGACGATTTGCCCGTCAGTTACCTCTTCCAGCCCCGTTATCAAACGAAGTAGGGTGGATTTACCACACCCCGAAGGGCCTACAAACACGACGAATTCACCATGGGATACCTCCAGATTGACCGATTTGATCACATAAGTAGTGCCAAAAGCTTTAGATACATTCCTCAGGATCAGGTTTGCCATAAACTACCCCTTGACTGCCCCCATGGTCATGCCCTTGATAAAGTATCTCTGAAAAAACAGGAAAACAATCAGGGTAGGAAGACTAGCCACCAGTGACAAGGCTCCCTGAACCCCCCATGCAACCGAATATTGTCCCTTGAGATTCACTATGCCAACCATTATGGTTCTTTTTTCATCCGATTGGGTAAATATCAATGGCCATAGAAAGTCATTCCAGATCCAGGTGAACTGCAGGGTTGCCAATACAGCCAGAGCCGGCAGACTCAAGGGTAGTGCCACACGGGTCAGAACCTGGAATTCGTTTGCCCCTTCCAGAATGGCAGCTTCCCGGAGGCTATTTGGAACAGTAGCAAAAAAATTCCTCATCAAGAGTGTACAGATGGGAATTCCCAAGGCCGTATGTATGAATATGATTGGCCAGAGCGTGTCGATCAACCCGAGAGAATTGAAAAACTGGAAGAGGGGAATGAGAATGACTTGAGGTGGAAAAAACATCCCTGAAATCAGCACCAGAAATAGCAGATTGCTTCCCCAGAATGGGAGTTTTGAAAATACATATCCGGCCAATACTCCCAAGGCAATCGAGGCTGCTGTTGCAGGAACGGTCACCAAAAAGGTATTCAGGAAATAACGGTGGACCGCAGGATTGGCCAGCACTTCGACAAAGTTGCCAAGAAATAGTCGGGTGGGAATATCCCAAAGGCCTCCCTCGGCAATTTCCCTGGTGGTTTTGATGGAAGAAAGCATGACCCCGATGGTTGGTGCCAGAAACAAGCCGGCAAGCACCAGCAGGCATATGAATATCACTACCGGCCAAGGGTTGAATTCCCTGCTTGAGGGAAGGGTGGCAACTTGGTCAACCATAGATTTCATCCAGTCGGCGAAGTTCCCGGAAGTATATTCCGATAATGACCAGGGCAAGCAGGAACAGGACCACTGAGATAGCACTGCCATAGCCCATCATGTATTTTTTGAAAGATTCATTATACATATGCATGGCCAGGGTATCCGAACTGTGGAATGGCCCACCTCCAGTCATGATATAGAGAATGTCAAATCCCTTTAGTGAATTGATGACGCTGAGGGCAATAACAACCACGGTGGCAGGAGTGAGGAGAGGGACCAGAACCAATCGGATCTTCTGCCAAGTACTGGTTCCTTCGATTTCGCAGACCTCCAGCAATTCTTCCGATATCGAGGTAAGACCTGCCAGATAAATCACCATGGAAAGGCCGGTCTGTTGCCAGGACCAGGCAATAATTACCGAACCCAGCGAAGTATCCGGCTTGGCCAGCCAAGGATAATTTATTGGCTCGGCAAGAAAAAAATTGATCAGTGTATTGAGCAGTCCCCAATCAGGTTGATAGATCCAAGTCCAGATTTGGCCGACAACCACGGCCGAGAGGCAGATGGGGAGATAGAAGATTGATTTGAATACCTTGCCTCCGGGGACATTGCTGTCAATCAGCAAGGCAAAGCCCAGAC
>CAZHIL010000312.1:0-8604 GCA_964532985.1 uncultured Albidovulum sp.
GTCCACAAATAACCACCTTTTCACCAAAATTTACCGAAAAGTTTATATCAAAAAGGGCACAGAAATCCCCGAACCATTTACAAAGTCCGGAAACCTCCACGATTGGCATGTCGTCTGTCTTGGTCTCGGGAACCTTCAGCGGTGATGTGGTTTTATCATTCATTGGTGGTATCCTTCAATTGGTCCTAGCGATTGGCTCGGGCTCCCCTTTGCTCCAGTTTGGCGAAAACAAATGCAAAGAAATAACACAATACGAAATACATGGCCCCTACCAGTATCCAAGTCTCAAAAACCTTGGTCGTGGTTGCTGCCACCTCGGTCGCAAGAAAGGTCAATTCCTGAATGGAAATCAGGGAAACAATCGCTGAATCCTTGATTAGGGTGATGAATTGACCAGCAAGCGGTGGAAGGATTTTCCTAATGGCCTGAGGAAGGATGATATCCCTCAGAATGTTGAAATGGGACAAACCTATGGCTCTCCCAGCTTCCCATTGCCCCTTACCGATCGATTGAATACCTGCCCGCACGATCTCAGTTATGTAAGCCCCCTCAAATACAGCAAGACAAATCATTCCAGCGATGAAATTTTCAAACAATCTGGGATTGCCAAACATGAACCTGAATAAATCATTGTCCATGTAGGGGCTGTCATATCTTAGGCTCGACAGTCCGATGAGAGGGAATATCTGACTGGAGATGAAAAAATAGAAAATGAATATGAACACAATTGGTGGAATATTTCGAATGAGTTCGACATAGGTTCTGCTTATGATCCGTAGCGTTAGATTGTTGCACCTTCGCCAATAACCCATGATGACACCAATAATGGTAGCCAGAATGGTTGCCCAAACGGCAAGCCTGAGGGTTGTAAACATACCCTGTAGGAGCAGATTGGCTACCCACCGGCCGGATTCTTCATCAAATCTGATGATGAAACTCAATACCCGTTCCCAGTTCCAATGGTAAACCAGAACATCATTTACCCTGTACACGGCATAAACGATCATGCCGATGACAAGTCCGATCAAGACCAGGTCAACAAGGGTAACCCTCCTTCTCGGCAAGGGGGGAGGTGGTGAATTTCGATCCATCAGAGGGAAGGGCAAGGCAGCCTGTCGAAGGCTGCCTTGTCAATTGGTCAACTATTGATCAATGGCAACCATATCAATCCATGCGGATTGATTTTTGAACCAGTAATCATGGGTTTCTTGCAACCAACCGTCATCTTGACGAAGCAAAATCCAGTTGGAGAAGTAGTTGAGGGCATCGGGGTCACCCTTTCTCAGTGCAAATGCCTCATTACCCCTGGTAAGGTTCTGATCCTCGAAAGGCAGGAATACCTTGTCCGGATTGGCATCGGTCCAGAAGCGGGGCTTCGGTGCACTTGAGATGGTTGCCGTAGCATTGCCATTGACAACTTCCTGGAAGGCCTGGGCATCATCATCAAATCTTCTGATCTCTGCTTTCGGGAACATTTTCTGGGCAATGGTACAAGGTGTTGCACCACGACGACAGGAAATCGTTACATCCGGTGAATTGAAATCCTCCAGTGTCGATTTATCCCCAGCCAACTCGATATTCGCTGCCATTTGCTGGCCCGAATTGGCATAGGCACGGGTAAAGTTGACTGTCAGGTTTCGTTGGGGAGTAATTGACATCCCGCCGATAATGATATCAAACTTCTTGGCGAGCAGGGCCGGAATGATTCCACTCCACTGGGTTGGAACGAATTCAACTTCTACACCCATGTCCTCGGCTACCCTTGTGGCGACATCGATTTCGAACCCAATCAGGTTGCCTTCCTTGTCACGCATGGCCCAAGGTACGAAGGTTGACATACCCACTTTCAATACGCCCCGCTTTTGAATTTCAACCAGAACGCTTTCTTCCTGTGCTTGGACGGAAGAGAAACCCACTCCCAACAAAGCAATGACAGGGGCTATGAGAAATCCCCTGAAGATATTTTTCAGTTTCATAACAAAACTCCTCTTACTAATGCTTACCTTTCTCTAATTGTCTTTCGAACAGGGAAACCCCTGCTGAAAGTGTGACTGTCAGGGCCAGGTAAATGCCCGCAACAATAAACCAGATTTCAAAGGCCATGAAAGTCTCCGAAATCAAATTCATACCTACTGTCGTCAATTCTGATACTGCAATGACACTGACGATAGCGGAGTGTTTGATAAGTGAAATGATCAATCCCGTCAGGGGAGGAAGAATAAGTGGCATGGATTGGGGAATGATTATTTTGGTATATTTGTCATATGGTGTCAGCCCTATGGCATCACTTGCTTCATACTGATCCCTGGGCACCCCAATGATCCCCCCTCGAATGATTTCCGAGGCAAACGAACCCTCGAAGAAAGACAGGCAGAGTACACCAGCCCAAAATCGGTCCATCCCGAAGATTGGGGCCAGTACGAAATAAAACAGGAAGAGCTGGACCAGCAACGGGGTATTCCGGATGGCCTCAAGATAAAAGGTTGCGATCCATTTGCCGGCAAATGAATTGGATAATCTGGCAAAGGCGGTAACAAATCCAATCAGAACGGCAAAGATTATCGATACCCCCGCCAGTCTAAGCGTTTCAATGAAACCCATTACCAGTGGACCCCAAATTATTTCACCATCGATGACCCGATAAAAAAACCTTGGAATCCTGTACCATTGCCAATTGTATTCCATTGCCTGGGCACCCCTGTACGAGACCCAAGCCAGTATGCTGAAAATTATAATGGCCTGAAACACCTGAAGGCTGGTACGGGCCGTCTGGCTGAGACTGAATGTGGCTTTTGGCCGTTCTCTTGTAAGGGTTTGATCAGTTGCGACCATCTATTTGTACATTAACCACCAGAACAAAATCCTCATTATCCCAGCCCATGAAAAAGGGAAAGGTTCTGGTCTTCCCCTACAACCATTTTGCAATAAAGCGTTTTAACAACATAAAGGAACACTTTATTTATTGCGTTAGGTTAATCAACCAGAAAAACAACCAGCATTTGAACTGGAGTGGAATGTATCATGATGTTTCTTCCCACCTGACTCTGCAAATATGATTGCTGAAGAATACCTTGTTGTCTACAAGCCGTATTCGAGTTCTGGATTTCCGGTTCCAAACGAGGGACTTTGCAAGAAATTAAATATTATTGATCAGGCTTATTGACTGGGAAAATTTGGAAAGAAAAGCCAATGGCCATGATTTAATCAATCATCCCCATGGCATCGATTTCCACCAACAAATCCTCATCTGCCAAACTTGAAACAACCACTCCCGTGCTGCAGTGCCTTACACCGTCAAACCATTTGTTGATAGCCTGATAGACGGCTGGTCGGTAGGAAATGTCGGTTACATAAACGGTCAATTTGCAAACATCGGTCAATTCACCACCTGCCTCCTGCATCCACTTCTGTATGTTGCGGCAGGCCTGATCAGCTTGTTTGCCCGGGTCACCCTTCCCAACCAGATCACCATTGTCATCAACACCAACCTGACCTTGCATGAAGATCATGTCACCACTTGCCCTGATGGCCTTGGAATAAATGGCCTTGGCATGATAGCGGGTTTGATAGGGGTGAATGTGTTTTTTCGGCATTTCTTCACCGTAAATTCAACAGACCTTTAGGGTAAATCGTTATCTCTATCATTTGGTTTATCCAAATTCTGATTGCTGGTCGGAGTGAGAGGATTTGAACCTCCGGCCCCTGCCTCCCGAAGACAGTGCTCTACCAGGCTGAGCTACACTCCGAATTCAACGACATGATACTGATGTTTTGTGATTAACTCAAATCATTCAGGCAATTGATTACTTCTTTACCCATCTCTGATGTAGTGGCTGGATTTTTTCCTTCAATCTGCAAAAGATCCGGTGTCCTGACACCATTGGCCAGTGCCTGTTCAACGGCCTGATCCAGCAGATCCGCTTCCTCAAGCAAACCGAAGGAGTATTTCAGAGCCATGGCAAAGGAGAGAATACAGGCACAGGGATTGGCTTTTGCCTGACCGGTAATATCAGGTGCCGAACCATGTACCGGTTCGTAAAGTGCTCGGGGAAGGCCCTTGGGGGAATTGTCTCCTAGGGAGGCTGATGGAAGCATTCCCAGGGAACCTGTCAGCATGGCTGCAGCATCTGATAGGATATCACCAAATAAATTGTCGGTAACGATTACATCAAACTGTTTGGGATTCCTGACCAATTGCATGGCTCCAGCATCCGCATACATGTGGCTCAACTCGACATCAGGATATTCATTGTCTCCGATCCATTGGACCTCCTCTCGCCAGAGTACACCGGATTCCATCACATTGGCTTTCTCCATCGAACATACCCGGTTGTTTCTTTTTCTGGCAAGTTCAAAGGCTGAACGCGCAACCCGTCGGATTTCCGAAGTGGTATATCTTTGTGTGTTAACACCAATTCTTCCTCCCTCGTTGTCATCCATGATTCCCCGAGGCTCACCAAAATACACACCCGAGGTAAGTTCTCGAACGATCATGATGTCAAGCCCGGAGACAATGTCCTTTTTCAATGAGGAAAATTCAGCAAGGGCATCAAAACACATTGCAGGTCTCAGATTGGCATATAAATCCAACTCTTTTCTGAGTTTGAGAAGACCTCTTTCCGGCTTGACCTCGAAGGGAAGATCATCATACTTGGGAGCACCAGCTGCCCCTAGCAATATGGCATCCGTTTCAAAGGCCAGTTTCAGGGTCTTGTCATGTAATGGAGTTCCATAGTTGTCATAGGCGATACCACCGACCAAATCCTCGGTAACGCCAAATTCCAGACTCCGCTTGTCCTTGAACCAGGAAATAACTTTCTTTACTTCCTCCATTACCTCCGGGCCAATGCCGTCTCCAGCCAGAATCAATAAGTTGTACATGACCGTTCAGCTCTCCTTCCTGTAATTAAATTTCGATTGTGAATAAAGATGAAACAGAACAGATGGGTTATAATCTTGGATCATCAAGTTGATAAGGAAAACGTCGTGGTACCAGACCGGACTGCAACCAGCAAATATGGGTATAGATCGAATAAACAGGCAACTTGGTTATCTTGCGGATGTCTGCTGCATAGGGTGCCATATTCGTGCACTCAAGTACAATTCCACCGACATCCTTGTGGTTGCTGACCATATCCCGGGCTGCATCCTTCAGATCTTCCAGGCAAAGGGAAAAATCGATTTCCGGCAAATCATCCAGAATCTTGTGGGTAAATTCCCTGCCCCCTTCCGTACCAACGATCGGGGTATCAAGGGGAACATTGGCTAACCTCAGGTGTTCATCAGTAAGATGTTCCTTGGAAATGGTGATTATACCAGCCCTCCTGTCATTACCCAGCATGCTGTTGACCATTGGAACCTGCATTAGGGAAGAGGTTGCGACCGGGACATCAATGGCATTCCTTACCTTATCCTGTATGAGTGCCAAAAAGCCACAATTGGTAGTCAATCCATCGGCTCCATGAGCGACCAGGTCCTTGCCGGCCTGGATAAATCCCTCCAAAAGACCCTCAGCCTTTTTTCGCACGACTATGTCAGGGGAAGCTCCCTTGACTATGCGATACTGGATCGGAAATGGCCATGTATTGGCATTGGCAATATCCCCGTATATTCTCGGGAATTGGGTATCAAGCATCATCACGCCTACAGATGCTCCAAAAATAGTCTTGCCGCCTCGCTCAATAACCATTTCATTACCCCCACTTGCAAATAATTTTCAATATTTCCTACTCATGGATTTATGAAATTATCAAGTAAATTCAAACCCCAATGAAAAGAGTAAATCAACTATAGCCCCATACAGGTATTTAGGTTTAGACATTTATCCGAACTCTTTATCAGTAAATTGACTCTACTCGGTGTTTAACTCCTTCTCCAGATCACGAATACAATCGATTATGTCTTCAAATCTGGGAGGATTGCCAAATATCATACCTGACATTGCTTCATAGTCATTTCGTAATTCGCTCAACATCCTCCCTTCTGGAATAATGGAAAATGTAGGAGGCTTTGCCATTTCAAGATTGAATTGTTTTCTGTAGAAGAATACACGGGATTGTAATACACATTCTGAACCTAAATCTATGTCATTTAGTGCATTTCGCCCGGTTTCAGATTGCAATAACTGGAACACATCATAATAGTGTCGTGACTCTCTATCTCCTCCTCCCCTAAGCTCATTTTTGTTATCAAACCAACCTTTTAGACTATGGAGGATTATTATTTTGTCCCATAGTGTCCGTTCTGGTATGATTGTGGTTATATTTTTTACTCCAAAATCCAAGTTTGGTATATCGTCATCGATGTACGGACTTATTGTACATTTTGTATTAGGGCAAAGTGCTGATTTTGCTCCGAATTCTAATTTCACTACCCTTTCAACATAGGAGTCATGTTGATCGATTTTGGCTTGTGGGTAATATAATTTGAGGGCTTCTTATGTTCGGGGTCAGAAACAATTTGAAAATGGTTGGTACTAAGTCTGTTGCGTTCAACAGTTTCAGTAATAATTTCAGTATAATTAGTAAGTAATTCTCCTGTGATATAATTTTCACAATTTTCTTCTATTTTTTTTCGAGTTTTCTTGAGTTTGCTAGAAGTATAGTCTTTGAGTTCTTCAATGGAAGTATCAATTCCTAGGTCTGCACGATAAACAGTGATGTCAATGTCTTCCGAAAAGCGGTCAATTAATTCGAATCCTTTTGAAAGTGATGTACCACCCTTAAACAACATGCGATGATGGTTTATAAGTCCATTAAATAGTACATCAAGGCACTACGAGACCCAGAAGTCCTTTTCTATATTTTGTGCAGTTGTGCCTTTACGTTGGGCAGTCGTATTAAAAAGTCCTGCTCTTTCATCATCAGTAGCAGCAATGATTTGGTTAAAGTTTGAATTCATCATTCTTATGCCTTACTATTCAAAATTGGTAGCAACAGGTTTTGCATCCAATATGGTAATGATGAAAAACCATCCATTAGGTCATCTCTAAGTAAATGACCATATTTTGGGTCTTGTAGAATTTCACTTAAACGATGGGCGATAATAGTGTCATTTTGATTCCGCCCCATGGTGTCTCGTAACCAATGAAGTGCTTGTACAATGTATCTGGCTGGACGGTCAGACCAATATAACTTACTGGCTGCGGTTTGTTTGAATGTAATTCTCATTTGGCCTAGAGAAATCGGCTTAAGGCGTGCTTCAGTGTGCACAATTATTTTAGCTGGTACTGCGTTTGTAAATCCAAGATTATTTGCTGCAGTAATCCCATCTACCAGTATACGAATCTTATCTCGTCGAGAAATTGCTTCAATTACTTGGTAAGGGTCAGGAGGATTAAATTGTTGTGTTAAGCCGTTTCGAGAAGGTTTGTCATAAATCCCACGATTTATTCTACGAATTAGACCTTCATTTGTAAGTCTCTGTAATGACTTATCGACTGCACTACGCCTACCAAGATCAAGAAAATCTCTGGGGGTCCAAACTTTTCCTGGAGTACATTTATTAATTCGTTGGAAGATTTTGGATTTCATGATATTTAGATTAATCTGTCCGAAAAATGTATACTTATATAAGACAAATATAATTGTAAAATACTTTTTCAAGATGTAAAAATCAACAATGGCTTTCGCTTTGAATTCTATTATTGGAAAGTAAGGTAAAATATTTTATGGGTTTGGATAAATGTATAATCAGAAAGAAGCACTTTTTGCAATTGACTGTCATATTTACAGCAGAATAGTGCAATCAGGATATCAGTTATTCTGAACCCTCAGTTTTTGGGTGTAGTGTAGGAATGCAGATTCAAATAATTGGTTGCTTTATGTTCTAATTTAGGGAATTACCAACATTCGTTCATACTGTTTCTATAATTTGAATTTTATATGATGAATTCCTCACTCTCGGGGGCAGATGCCCTGGTACGTATGCTCGAAAAGTATGAGGTCGAATACATTTTCGGGTTATGCGGTGATACAACCCTTCCTTTCTACGATTCCATTCTGACCCTTGATCACCCCATAAATCACATTCTGGTCCGTGATGAACGCACAGCCTCCTATATGGCCGATGGCTATGCTCGAACGACATGTAAGGTCGGAGTGTGTGAAGGTCCTTCGGGAGGTGGTGCCACCTACATACTTCCGGGCCTGATCGAAGCGAATGAATCCTCCTCGGCCATTTTATCCATTACAACGGATATCTCGCTTGCCTCCTATGGGAAATTCCCCTTGACCGAAATCGATCAGGAAGCATTGATGCGCCCGTTGACTAAGTGGAATACCGTAATCAGACGAGGTGATCATATTCCACGCATGATTCGAAAGGCGTTTCGGATGATGACGACCGGACGACCTGGATCAACCCATCTGGGTATTCCCTATGATATACAATATGAAAATGTTCCATTCGAGGATATCTGGGCAGATAAATCGCATCTCCATTTCCCTGCCTGGCGGGCTGCTCCAGAACCAGGAATGACTGAAGAAGTTCTGAAACTTGTCATTTCTGCTGAAAAACCCGTGATTGTCTGTGGTGGTGGCGTCATCATTGCCAATGCCAGGGAAGAGCTGAATAGAGTTGTCGAATATTTTGATATACCTGTTT
>CAZHIL010000313.1:0-6163 GCA_964532985.1 uncultured Albidovulum sp.
GCCATAAACAATATTACTGGATTTTGATTGACCAAATGCTTGAGGATTAGTTTTTCAACCAGCCAAGCAAGTAACAGCATGGTTAACAGAGTAAGCAATAATGCAAGGAAGGTTGGCATATTCCAGCCGAACCCGTGAATCGAGGTTCCAAGCAGGTTATTTATCAAATGCTCGAATGGAACTATCCCCTGTTGTAAGCCAACCAATGTTAGGGCAGCAAACAGAACCATTACACCTTGGGCATAATTGAATACACCTGATGCCTTGAAGATCAGGACAAAACCCAATGCAACCAGGGCATACAAAATTCCTGTCATGAACCCGTTAAGGGAAACTTCCAAAGCAAATAGTAGGGTCTGCATACCAATTCCTAATCCTAATGCGATACGCCCAGATAGGCATCTATGACATTTTGATCATTTCGAACTTCATCTGGCTGACCATCAGCTATTTTCTCCCCATGATCAATGACCACAACCCTGTCAGCCAGATCCATGACCACCCCCATGTCATGCTCAATGAGGGCAATTGTCGTTCCCAATTCCTCATTTACATCAAGAATGAACCGGCACATATCCTCTTTTTCTTCATTATTCATGCCAGCCATTGGCTCATCCAGCAAGAGGAGAACAGGTTCTGCAGCCAGGGCCCGACCCAATTCAACACGCTTTTGCAAACCATAGGGCAGCATGCCAACTGGGGTTTTCCTGATTGCCTGAATTTCAAGGAAATCAATGATTTTCTCGACAATCAACCTGTTTTCGGTTTCTTCCCGTTCGGCTTTTCCCCACCAGGCCAGTTGCGAAAGCAAACCGGATTTCATGTATATCATGCGTCCGGTCATCATGTTGTCAAGTACCGTCATGCCTTCGAACAAGGCAATATTCTGAAAGGTTCTGGCAATCCTTTGATAGGCAATCTGGTGAGGTTTCAATCTGGGGCGGAATTTTCCCTCAAACCAGATTTCACCTTCCTGAGGAGTATAAAAACCGTTGATCACATTCAACATGGAGGATTTTCCTGCTCCGTTGGGACCAATGATCGCCCTGATCTCACCCCGTTGGATATTGAATGAAACATCAGACAAAGCCTTTACTCCCCCAAATCTGAGCGTGACATTGACAATGTCCATCAAGGTGTCATTCTTGTTGGTCGCTTCGGTTTGACCCATCGGATTTAATTACCCCTATACATCAAGAATCTTGAGAGTGGCGGAAATAGATCCCTTACGTCCGTCCTCATAGGTTACCTCGGAAGTTGTGTGAATTTCCTTACTTCCATCATAAAGGGCCGCTACAAGATCACTGTACTTGTCCTCTATGACTCCTCTTCTCACCTTTCTCGTTCGTGTCAATTCACCATCATCGGCATCAAGCTCCTTGTGCAATACCAGAAATCTATTTACGATGCATCCGGAAAGTTTTTCATCCACGGCAAGATCCTCGTTGACCTGTCTGACATAGTTCTGAATGATCTTGTAAACTTCAGGATGGCCTGCCAATTCCTGATAGGAACTGTAGACAACATTGTTCCTTTCTGCCCAGTTACCCACAGATACCAAATCAATGTTGACCATTGCGGTACAGTATTCCCGATTGTTTCCAAAAACAACCGTTTCCAAAATGTCGGGAAAAAACTTCAGCTTGTTTTCAACATACTTTGGAGCGAACAACTTGCCATTGGCCATTTTACCTACATCCTTGGCCCGGTCAATTATTTTCAGATGTCCATTTGATTCATCAATAAACCCTGCATCTCCCGTGGCTACCCAGCCATCTTTGTCCTTGGTAGCCTTCGTTGCTTCCGGATTCTTGTAATATTGGATAAAGGTACCTGGGGACCGGTAAAAAATTTCTCCCCGATCATCAATTCTGAGTTCCACTCCCTGGCCTGGTATACCTACAGAATCGGCTTCAACCTCACCATCAGGTTGGCTCGTTATAAAGACCGATGCCTCTGTCTGGCCATAAAGCTGTTTCAAATTGATTCCAATCGAACGGTAAAAGTCAAAAATCTCTGGACCGATTGCTTCTCCTGCAGTATATCCCACTCTTACCCTTGATAGTCCAAGAACATTTCGAAGTGGTCCATAAACAAATATTTCACCAATCCGGTAAATGAGCGATTCGGTCAGTGATATCTTCTCACCCGTCATTATAGGAACTCCAACCTTGCGGGCATGTTTCATGAAATATTGGAACATACTTCGTTTGATTATCCCAGCATCCTCAATCCTGATCATGCTTGTGGTAAGAAGGGATTCAAACACCCGTGGAGGTGCAAAAAAATAACTGGGTCCGATTTCTCGCAGATCGTGCATCATGGTTTGGGATGATTCAGGACAATTTACGCAAAATCCGTTCCAATAAGCTTGACCGATTGAGAATATGAAATCACCTACCCAGGCCATAGGCAGATAGGCAAGAACGGTTTCCTTTTGGGAAAGTGAATCAAATTCCGAAGAATCCCTGGAGGCCGAAATAATATTTGCATGGCTCAGGACAACCCCCTTGGGATTGCCAGTAGTACCTGAAGTATACAAAATGACGCAAATTTTCTCGGGACTTATCTTTTCCTGCCTTGTCTGCAGTTCTTTTTCATACTTTTTGCGGTTCTCATCAATGGCATCATGGAGTGATGCAAAAGAATGCAATCTTGAGTGGTCATAATTCCTCAATCCTCTAGGGTCGAGGTAAATGATCTGTTCCAGGGATTTGCACTTGTCCTGCTGTTCCAGAATCTTGTCAACCTGCTCCTGGTCTCCGGCAATGGCAAGTATCGCTTCGCAATGGCCCAAAACATATCCGATTTCATCACCTACAGCATCCTGATAAATCGGTACCGGTACTGCACCTATCCTTTGAGCAGCCACCATTGACCAATACAGTTTTGGTCGATTGCGACCAAGCACGGCAATATGATCCCCTTCCTTGATTCCAAGGCCTAGGTATCCAAGTGCAATTTCCTCGACCTGGTTTTGTACCTCTTTCCAAGTCCAGCTTTGCCAAATGCCAAACTCCTTTTCCCTATTGGCAATTTGATCACCGTATTTCTCAGCATTGCGATCAAGTAGTTCCGGAATTGTATAGGATACTGCGGTTGTCATTCTTAACTAATCCTGGAAATCCTAATCTTTACTGCCATGACTTTAGACCTCCAATTCAACAGGAACATCTATTTTAACTGCTGAAAATTTGAACTCGGGAATCTTGCCATAGGGGTCTATAGCTGGATTGGTCAGCACGTTACCTGCCGCTTCAACAAAAGCAAAAGGAACAAACACCGAGTTGACTGGAATATTCCGATCTTCCCTTGCCTTGATATGAATTGTACCCCTTCTTGTTTCAAGTCTGACATGGCCCCCTGCTTCAACACCAAGATTCCTCAGGGTACTGGGGTGTAATGAGCAAACTGCCTCTGGTTCCATAGAATCCAGAATCCGGGATCTCCGGGTCATTGAGCCTGTATGCCAATGTTCCAATTGGCGGCCCGTAATCAATATCATCGGAAACTCGTCATCGGGCAGTTCATCAGGTGGAATGATACTTGCAGGGGTAAAGTTTGCCAATCCGTCACTAGTCGGAAAGCCGTCTCCAAAGACGATGGATTGTCCGGGGTCTTCCGGACTTTCACACGGATAGGTTACAGAATTCTGTTCCTCCAGCCTTTGCCAGGTGATATTGTCCAATGATTGCATGGTCAGTTTCATTTCGGCAAAAATTTCCGATGGATGGGTGTAGTTCCAGTTCAAACCCATCCGTTTGCCGATTTCATTTGTTATCCACCAATCTTCCATGGCTTCACCCGGTGCTTCCACTGCCTTTCGTCCCATTTGAACCTGGCGGTTGGTATTGGTTACCGTTCCGTTTTTCTCGGCAAAGGCGGCTGCAGGCAATATTACATCGGCATAATTAGCTGTTTCAGTAAGAAAAATATCCTGAACAACAAGAAAATCCAACTTTTCAAGTGCCTGACGGGCATGAACCACATCTGGGTCTGACATGGCGGGATTCTCACCAAGAATATACATACTCCTTATGTTACCCTCATGGATTGCCTCGATTATCTCGGTAACCGTAAGCCCCGGTGCCGAGGAAAAGTCATCGGAATTCCATACCTTGGTGAATTTTGACCTGACCGAGTCATTCTCTACACCTTGATAATCCGGCAGGAACATCGGTATCAGGCCGGCGTCCGAAGCACCCTGTACATTGTTCTGTCCCCTTAGGGGATGCAAGCCGGTTCCGGGTTTTCCGACATGACCACACATCAGGGCCAGTGAAATCAGGCATCTGGAATTGTCTGTTCCATGAATATGTTGCGATATCCCCATACCCCAAAAGATCATTCCTGCATTGCCGGTGGCAAATACCCGAGCAACCTCCCGTAGGGTTGCTGCATCGATTTTACAGATTTCCGCCATTTTTTCGGGAGTGAAATCAGCAAGATGTTCCTTCAAAGCATCCCAGTTCTTGGTGAATTTTCCAATATATTCAGTGTCATACAATTCCTCTTCCAGTATGGTATGCATAATCGCATTCAGCATGGAAACATCGGTACCAGGCTGGAAGTTTAGGTTGTACTTTGTATAACGCTTCAACTCACTACCTCTTGGGTCCATGAGAATGAGCGTTCCACCCCGTTTGGCAAATTGCTTGAAATAGGTAGCTGCAACTGGATGGTTTTCAATTGGATTGGCACCAATTATGATTGCCACATCGGCATTTTCTATTTCGTTGAAAGTAGCTGTAACTGCCCCCGAACCAATATTTTCGATCAGGGCCGAAACGGACGAAGCATGACATAGTCTTGTACAATGGTCAACATTGTTGTGGCCAAAACCCTGTCGAATCAGTTTTTGAAACAGATAGGCTTCTTCGTTGGTGCATTTTGCCGAACCAAAACCTGCAATTGTTTTACCACCAAACTCAGTGCTCAAGGCACCAAATTGACCTGCAGTGAGTTCCAGGGCCTCATCCCATGAAGCCTCCCTGAAGAAATCGGCAAAATTACCCGGATCGACATTCAAGCCTTTTGGCGGAGCATCCTTTTTTCTGATCAGGGGCTTGGTCAATCTGTGGGGATGGGAAATGTAATCGTACCCAAACCTTCCCTTGATACACAGTCTTTGTTCATTGGCTGGCCCCAGATGACCATCAACATATTTGATCTGATTGTCGTCTACCTTTAGTGAAATCTGACACCCTACGCCACAAAATGGGCACACACTGGTTATCTCTTCCTGGTAATCCTGACTGTCACCAATTTGATTTTCATCCATTATTGATGCGGGCATCAAGGCACCCGTGGGGCAAGCCTGGACACATTCACCACAAGCTACACAGGTTGAATTCCCCATTGGGTCGGCAAAATCAAAGACAATCTGGGAAGTACGACCTCGACCAGCCATTCCAATGACATCATTAACCTGTACTTCCCTGCAAGCCCTTGCACACAGTCCACAATGAATACAGGCATCCAAATTGACACGCATGGCCGAATGCGAATCATCGATTGGAACGACCAATTCCGATTCTATCTGAGGGAACCTCGAATAGGTTAAATCCTGAAGCTCTGCTGTTTTGAACAAATGGGAGGATTGGTCATGCGCCACTGACTTTTCGGGTTGGTCGGCCAGCAAAAGTTCCATGACCATTTTACGGGCCTTGACCGATCTGGGATTGGCTGATTTGACCACCATGTTTTCGGTGGGTTTGCGAATACAAGATACAGCCAGGGTTCGTTCCCCCTCAATCTCCACCATGCATGCCCGGCAATTGCCATCAGGACGATATCCAATTTCACCCGAATGACAGAGATGAGGCAATTCATTGCCATTACGAAAGGCAACGTCCCAAATGGTTTCACCAGCCTTGGCTAAAACCTCTTCTCCATCCAGATTAAATTTGACAACCTCTTCCATTCACTCTCCAACAAGTATTCCCATCGAATTTATGGTTAGATACAAAAACGGCTAAATTCCTACTGCTTTATTTAATCTTCAAAATAAATATCTCAAATCAATTAGTTAGTGCCCGTCCAGAAAATACCCGATTTTTTACAAATTACCAGCAATCCAGGCAACAGGATCACTCCCGATTTACCCATAATGGCTGAGCGGGAACGGTTTTTCCACAGGAAAACCTCAAGACCGCGGGAGTTT
>CAZHIL010000314.1:0-3579 GCA_964532985.1 uncultured Albidovulum sp.
AACCAAAATGATTACCGTCTGGTTGGCTGTTACCGATGCAACTATCGAGAATGGCTGCCTTCAGGTTGCCCTAGGGAAGCACAAGGGGTTGCTACCCCACTGTCAAAAGACTCAGGTAGGCATTGCCGATAGTTTTCTTCCTACCGAACAAATCATCCCAACACCCGTAACGGCAGGTGGAATTGTTGTTTTCCATCCCTTTACACCCCATTCGTCCCTTCCGAATGTAAGCGACGATTTCAGATGGTCATTTGACCTGAGATATAATGTTACCGGCCAACCCACCGGTCGTAGCCAATTCCCCGAATTTATTGTTCGATCGAAGGCAAATCCGGAACGGGAACTCAAGGATTGGCAAATCTGGCGGGGACTCTGGGAAGACACGCGCAGTCATCTTTCGACCGTACCGCATATACCGCAACACCGCTGGAGCACCGATGGGCCATATTGTGCTTAAGTCTTGGCAAGTTCCTTGTACTATGCCATTTACAGGTGCTCTAATCCCGGTTTGAAGGCAGATTCATTCCAACAGAAGCCCGACTAGGTTCCTTTCAAGGGACAACTTGTCAATATGGATTTACAGATAAATTGTTTTTCCTTCCCGGTTGGATTGTTCAGCTGCTGAGGCAAACCTCAGAATCTCCCTTGCTTCCCTGGTGGTCAATACCGGGTCACCACCATTACACACCTTGTTGATAAAATCCCGGGTGGAAAGAATAAAACTCTGTTCCCAGCCGGTAGGTATGTTAGTAAATTCTGTAAAACGACCGCCCTCATAAAGGATTACCGGTGGTGAATCACCCAATTTTCCATGCCCACCATTAATCCAGATAATTCCTTTTTCACCCGATATTTCAACCCGATCATCCTGGGCATAATAGACCGTATTTATCATGAGTTCAGGAGAATAGACTATTTCCAGATTCCCAATCCTGTTTCCTGGAAAGAGGAAAGAAACCATTGCCGGGGCATCAAAAACAAATCCGTCTTCACGGGTTACTTCCCTGATGAAGGAATGAACGGCTTCCGGGTTTCCCATAAAGGACCAGGCAAGGGCAAATTTGTGATGACCATCATCAAATACCAAAGGCCCCCCGCCAGATCTTTCTACACGTTGTCGCCAATCCTGGGCACTCTTGGGAACTTCCCATTCGGTTTCACTGTATCCTGCATGGCTTTTTATCCTGATGGAAATGGGTTTGCCGATTGCTCCCTGATCAATCAGTTCCCTTGCCTTGATTACAGGTGGGTAAAAAATGAAATTTTCAAAAACCTTGAATGGTCCGTCGTAACCGTCCGCCGCTTCGACAAGAACATCCTCTTCTTCCAGAGTACTTCACATGGGTTTTTGCAAGGAAATGATCTTTCCCGCCTCCATGGCCCCAAGGGCCGCATGCAGGTGCATATCATGGGGCAACAGGATTTCCACGAGATCAATTTCCGAATCCCTGAAAATATCATCCATATCATCAGTGATTGTCTTGACATCCTTCAGACCCCAAGCCGAAGCTTTCTGGCGTGCAAGTTCGACATTTCTATCACAAAGCCCCCTGATTTCGGTTGTCGGATTGGCAATATATTCCAGGACATGCAGGTCGGAAATCCTTCCCGTTCCCAATATTCCAACACCAATTTTTGCAGTCATTTTTCCAATTCATCAATCAGCAAAAAAATAAAAGTGCTCCAAGTGTAGTGAAAATAAAGATACTAGTAATATAATTTCCCGCATTGGGGACAGTCAGGATGAACTTTTTACCAGTTACAGGGCGGTTATCAAGTTGCTACTAAATTATTACAGCAAATTTTATAACAAAGCAGATTTATTCTATCTGCTCGGATGGTTTTGCTAATTCTACTTGGGGTTGCTCATATCAGGGAGAGGGGATTGACCGAATTCAAAATTTTCTTGTTGATTTGCATTTTTCGTTGTAAAATTTCCTTCCCGTCTTTGGGGAACACTATATCAATTTAGGAGTATTACCGATGTTTAGTGCAAGAATTAGCAAAATAATCCTGATTTCATGTTTGGGATTTTTTGGATTTGTTTCCGCCTCATCTTCGAGTGAAGTAACCATTTCCCACTATTTTTCCGATGAGTTTGGCAAAGAAAACATGGGGAAGGTCTTCAGCAGGTTTGAAGCAGCAACTGGAAACACAATGAAGGAGAGTCCCGTCGGGCATGAGGACTTCAAAACTGATATTCTTGTTCGGGGTGCGAGTGACAGCCTGCCAGATGTATTCAGTTATTGGGCTGGGGCAAGAGTTCAGTTCGTCGTGGATTCTGGAGACCTGTCACCCATTGATGATATGTGGGCACGGGATGGTCTTGACGGGATCGTTGCCAAGGCTGTGGCCGACAGTGCTACCCTCTACAATGGTGAAAGATATCTCATTCCAATGCAATATCATTATGCGGGAATGTTCTACAATAAGCAGGTAATGGCTGATGCCGGTATTACCGAGATGCCAACCGATTGGGAAGGATTCATGGAACTTTGTGAAACCCTCAAGGGTATGGGGATAGCTCCAATTGCCTTGGGATCAAAATTCAGATGGCCTGCCCAGTTCTGGTTTGATTACCTTATCCTGAATACGGCCGGTCCCGAAGTAAGGGCTGGTGTAATGGATGGTTCAATCGCCTATGACAGTGATGAAGTCATGGCCGCAGTGGGTATCTGGATGGACATGGTCAATAACGGCTATTTTGCTGCCAATTCCAATGCCGATACCTGGACTGATGCCTCCGACAAAGTCGCCAATGGAGAAGCTGCCATGACCCTTATGGGTACTTGGATAACGGGCTATTGGAATGGCAATGGATTGACTCCGGGAGAAGATTATGATTTCTTCCCCTTTCCAACGATCAATTCCGAAGCTCCTGTTTCAGTTGTAGGTCCAATTGATGGGTTGGTTATTTCGGCCAATGTTCAAAACAAGGAAGGTGCGGAGGCTTTTCTTTCCTTCTTTGTCTCCGATGTCGATAACCAGATTGAGTGGACCAAGGCTGTTGGGGCAGTTTCAGCCAATGTCAATGTTGATCCCTCGGTATACAATGAACTGATTCAGCGAGTGATCTCCACTGTTGACGGAGCAAGCAACTTTGCCTTCAACTATGATTTGGCTACTCCGCCACCGGTGGCGGAAGTCGGGTTGTCCATGTTCCAGGAGCTCATGGAAAGTCCGGATGACTATGGAGCTATCCTGAGCCGGGCCCAGGATAGTGCCCAAAGTGCATTTGCCCAATAGGTAAATTTGAATATCCAGTTCCCGGATAAATTCCGGGAACTGGACCTGCCATAACATTTTATGGAAAAATCTGCATGGATCTGGCGGGTTGTATTTCTGGCAGCCCCTGTTGCAGTGTTTTCCATTCTTGTTCTATGGCCTCTGTTCAGTTCGTTTTTCTACAGTTTTACCAACTGGAACGGTTTCAACCCCAATTACAAGTTTGTCGGTTTTGACAACTATGCCAAGATTTGGACTGACCGGCTTTTTCTGAACGCCATTATCAACACGTTTGTCTGGATGGTAGCAGCCATTCTGTTGCCTACCCTTCTTGGTCTGGGCTTTGCCTTGCTG
>CAZHIL010000315.1:0-3030 GCA_964532985.1 uncultured Albidovulum sp.
TTTTCACTCACTGAAGAGGGCCTTTCCCTAAATCATATATTGCAACAGAGGAATCTTGCACGACGATGTGAGGAATGGGTACAAAAAGACGAAGTTCAAATTAGGTCCATAATCGAATCCAATTTCTTACATGGTAAAATGTATCTTACCGAAAAAGATCATAATAGCTCAGCCATAGTTGGTAGCTCCAACTTTACTCTTAGGGGATTGGGTGGTACTGACAATGCAAATATTGAAATCAATATTGCTACAAGCGAGCCTGAAATCTACAAGGAATTAGAACTTTGGTTTGATAAATTATGGAATGATCAAGACTTGGCACATGATGTCAAAGAGGATGTTCTAATTGCATTGAAAAGAATTGGTAAAGATTATTCACCAGAATTGATATATTACAAAACCCTCTTTGAATTGTTTTATGATGAAATTGATAGGAGAAATGCAGAAGAAGGGAACCTTGAAGATATAAACTTATACGACACTAAAATCTGGCAGAAACTGTATGATTTCCAGAAAGAGGGAGCAAAGAGTGCAATTGAACGCCTCCAAAATCTTAATGGGTGTATTTTAGCAGATAGTGTTGGACTTGGAAAAACTTACACAGCATTGGCCGTGATTAAATTCTTTGAATTAAAGAATCAAAGTGTACTGATACTTTGTCCCAAAAGACTTCAAGAAAACTGGTCTATATATCCCTCTTCCAATAACCAAACCAATAATCCTTTTTTAGATGATCGATTTAACTATACTTTGCTTTCCCATACTGATTTAACTCGAGCCAGTGGAAATGTCGGTAATATAAACTTGGGTAATTTTAATTGGGGAAACTATGATCTAATTGTAATTGATGAATCACATAATTTTCGAACTGGAACAAAACCGGTTATAGATGAAAATGGGATGATCAAGCACAGCCGGTATTCAAAACTGCTTGAGGATGTAATCAAGTCTGGCCTAAAAACCAAGGTGCTGATGTTATCGGCAACACCAGTAAATACTTCTCTAATGGATCTGAAAAATCAACTAAACTTGGCTACTGAAGGCCGTGATGACGTATTCAAGGCCAAACTAGGAATCACAAATATTGGTAATGTAATCATACAAGCCCAGAAAAAATTCAAGGAATGGGAAAAAAATCAGGGGGAAAATATAATTCGTAACAAGTCTGAATTATTAGATAAATTGGGGACGGATTTTTTCCAATTACTCGGAGGTATTTCAATTGCAAGATCAAAACAACACATAAAAAAATATTATGAAGATGAATTATCCAAAATTGGGAAATTCCCAACCGTAAAACCACCCGAAAATTACTTTCCCAATACCGATCAACTAGAGTCATTTTCCTATGAGCAATTAGCCAAGGAAATTGGAGAGTTTTCCCTTTCAATTTATCAACCTACTGAATTTCTCCAAAATAGGGCTAAACAAAAATTGGAAGAGGAGAAAAAAGATTTACAATTTAATCAGAGTGATCGGGAAAGAGCACTCTTGGGTATGATAAGGACTAATTTTCTCAAGAGGCTTGAAAGTTCAACTTGTGCAATGATCAAAACTTTGGATCGAACAATTGACAAGATTGATAATTTGTTAGAAAAAATCAATAGATTCCAGCTTAAGAAAATTTCATCAGATATAATTGAAGATATTTATCCAGATGACGATGAAGATGACGAGGATTATTTCGTAAATAAGGATATACGTAATCCATATCATTTTAACCAACTAAATCTGAATAAATGGAAAAAATATCTAGAAAAAGACCGGAAAGCTCTTAGTGCAACTAAAAAGTTGGTAAGTGTTGTTTCACCCAGCAGGGACGGTAAATTGCTCCAACTTCGTGAAATAGTCAGAGACAAAGTTACTAACCCCAAACTAGATCAAGACAATAATCCAAACCGAAAGCTTTTAATCTTTACAACATTTAAGGATACAGCGGTATATCTTTATGAGAACCTTAGCGATTTAGCTACGGAATTAAATATAAATATGGCTTTAGTTTCGGGTGATTTCACAAATACAACCGCGGGTGATAACAATTTCAATTCTATCTTAAGTAATTTTTCACCTCGCTCCAAAGGAATATACAAAAAGGAAACTAAAGAAGTTGATCTTCTGATAGCTACAGACTGCATATCCGAGGGACAAAACCTTCAAGACTGTGATATGGTATTGAATTATGATATCCATTGGAATCCGGTTAGGATTATTCAACGCTTCGGTCGAATTGATAGGATAGGAAGCCGTAATCGGTCAGTTCGAATGGTCAACTTTTGGCCAGTAAAGGATATGGATGTATATTTACGACTTGGCCAAAGAGTATGGGCAAGGATGGCACTAGTTGGAGCTACAGCAGGTGGAGACGACCTATTTAGTCAAGGAGACAATGCCTTCAGAGAGGATCAATTAAGAAAATTGAGAGATCAGGTGATTGACCTTGATGATTTGTCAAACAATGTTGTCATGAGTGATTTTACTCTTGACGATTTCCTTGCTCAATTACTTAAATTTCTCGAAAATAACAAAAAAACTCTTGAGGAAATCCCCTTGGGTTCATTTAGCCTTACAAAAGGTAAAAATAAAAACTCCAAAGGTGTCATTTTTGTATTACGACAAAAAAATGTTGCAAAAAACCAGAATGAAAAAACGGCCAGTCCATTACACCCATATTATTTGACTCATATTGATTACCAGGGAAACATAAGAATTAGTTGTGTTAATGCAAAGAAAGTACTTGAATTATTTCAACTGAATACCGCCGACCAAAGCAAACCCTTGCAAAGACTCTGTGATTTATTTGATGCAGAAACAAATCAGGGGCAAGAAATGTCTGCCTATAATAACTTGTTGGAAAGTGTAATAAAACATATTTCCAAAAAAAATAACTCCACATTTTCATCCTTCTTAACTTCAACAATATCACCAGACTTCAAGTTACCAATAGATGATAATCAAAATCCTATGGAAAAATATGAAATAATAACCTGGTTGGTGATGAAATAGGCGATTCTAAACTAAGACAATGAAAAC
>CAZHIL010000316.1:0-4793 GCA_964532985.1 uncultured Albidovulum sp.
CCAGTCCACCACCCAAATCCAGCCTAGATATTTGCAGGTTCTTTTCCCGTACGAGAGAAGCAACCTTTCCAAAGGCTTTTTCATAGGGCCTCAGGGAAGTAATTTGTGAACCGATATGAATATCCAAACCCAGTAAGTTGACATTTGAGAGTCCAGAGGCAACTTGAAAAAATTCTTCCACCCTGGTTATGGGAACACCAAACTTGTTTTGAGCTTTACCTGTAGAAATCTTCTCATGGGTTTCGGCATCAACATCAGGGTTCATCCTGACAGCAATTGGAGCAATCAGCCCTAGGTTTCCAGCCACAGTATCGAGCAGGTGAAGTTCTGAAAAGCTCTCGACGTTGAATTGTCTTATTCCTCCGGTCAATCCGAGTTCCATTTCATCCTTGGTTTTACCCACACCAGAGAAGACAATTCTATCGCCAGGACATCCAACAGCTTTGGCTCTCTGGTATTCACCACCGGATACAACATCAAATCCAGCTCCAAGTTCAAACAGAATCTTCAATATTGCCTGGTTTGAATTCGCCTTCATCGCATAAAAGACATGGCCTCCAAAACAGGCTACGGAATGCTTGACTGCTAGGAAATTATCTTCAATCTGACTTGTGGAGAAAACATAAAAGGGTGTTCCCACTTCACGTGCGATGGAACGTATATCTACTTCGTCAACATGAAGTATCCCGTCAATGTATTTGATATGAGTCATATATGGAAATTTATTGAATGTTCTGAAATTGAATATGGCATTTGAAGTAGTCGGAAACTGGTGACGTTCAAATTCTTCTTGTTAGAATAAAACTTCCTCATGGGGATTGTCAGGGAAGGTACTTTCAATTCCGGCTTCGGGTATTGGCTTGTCTTTATAACCGCAACCATTTAATCCCAAACCCAGTAAAAGTATCATGAGAACTATGCGCATTTCAGAGTTTTCCTCCAATACTGTATTTGCCTTTTGACACTTTCGGGTGAGGTCCCGCCTTTGCTATTACGAGACTGTACTGAACCTTCAACTGAAAGGGTATTCAATGCTTTAATCTCAAGGTCGTTGTAAACACCCTTCAAATCCTCAAGGGTCAGGTCCTTCAGGGTACATGATTTTTCTTCTGCCAGTAAAACCAGTTCACCCACGACTTTATGGGCTTCACGGAAAGGAAGATTATACTCCCTGACCAGAAAATCAGCAAGATCTGTCGCCGTTGAAAATCCCAATTCGGAGCTTTTCTTCATGGTTTCTACATTGGCTTTCAAATCCCGAATCATCCCGGTCATGACTTTTAATACGATTTCAATCGTTTCAGCAGCATCAAAAACCGGTTCCTTGTCCTCCTGAAGATCTTTTGAGTAGGCAAGAGGGAGTCCCTTGATAACCGTAAGCAGAGTTATCAATGCACCATTAACCCGACCGGTTTTGGCTCTTATCAGTTCTGCCGCATCAGGATTTCTCTTTTGTGGCATAATGGATGATCCAGTTGTAAACTTGTCACTGAGTTTGACAAAATCGAACTGGGATGATGTCCATATTACAATTTCTTCCGACAATCTGGATAAATGAGTGGCACAGATGGCCGTAGAGGAAAGAAACTCCAGGGCGAAGTCACGTGAACTAACACCATCTAGTGAATTCATCATGGCACGGCTAAAGGATAGTTCGCTGGCGGTAAAGTCAGGATCGATGGGGAAAGATGTTCCTGCCAAGGCAGCAGATCCCAATGGCGATTCATTCAGTCTTTTCCTGGTGTCCATATACCTTTCCCGGTCCCTGTCAAGCATTGATACATAAGCCAATAAATGGTGTGCAAAGGTAATCGGTTGTGCGCATTGTAAATGGGTAAAGCCCGGCATTACTGTATGAATGTTTTCACTGCTCTTCATGACCAAAGCCACTTCCAGCTCATAAATCAGGTCCACAATGGCATCAATTCTGTCTCTCAACCAAAGGCGGAAATCAGTTGCCACCTGATCATTTCTGCTTCTAGCCGTGTGGAGTTTTCCTGCAACCGGACCGATAAGTTCGGCTAGTCGGGCTTCTATATTCATGTGAATATCTTCAAGGGTAACCTTCGGTTCAAATTTACCCGATTCTATTTCCGTTAGAATGGTATTCAACCCATTTAATATTGACTTGGCTTCTTCTTGCTTTAGTATTTTTTGTTTGGCCAGCATTTTGGTGTGAGCTTTTGAGCCTTCAATGTCAAATTTGGCCAATTTGTAATCAAAATATATTGAAGCATTGAGATTTTCCATGATTTCATCAGTTTGATTTTTGAAACGACCGCCCCAAATGTTATATTTGTCTTTTACTTCAACCATCGGATTTGCTCCTCCAAGGAAGATATTACAAAATGTATCAATATATTTCCCGTTTCTTGATTTATCTCTTTATTTTGCTGATAGCAAACCCCATGACAACATTGGGGTACGACTCAGCGACCCTGCTAGACATGAGGGAAGGCTCCCTAGAGCGATTAATCATCCATAAGGAACCCATTGCAACCTCAGGAAATAGTTTTCAGGATCTTGAGCAAAATGATGTTTCCCTTGATGATTTTAAAGGGAAAGTCGTTGTTCTGAATTTTTGGGCAACTTGGTGTGCACCTTGTCGCAAGGAAATGCCAACCCTTGATAATCTTCAGGGTATTTACAAGTCCGGTGAAGTAGAGGTTGTTGTCGTACACGTAGGTCCGAGCAGAGGCAACGAAATAGAAGAATTCTGGCAAGAGGAAAATATCAGGAATATTACCAGCTATGTTGACCCCGACTTATCCTTTGCAGGCTCAATGAATGCCTTTGGCCTGCCTACCACCATCATACTGGATAAGGAAAGTCGGGAAGTAGGTCGCTTGATCGGTGATGAAGAATGGGACCAGGAGGGTGTCATTGCCATTTTGGACTTAATTGCGAATTCAAACTAAGGTTCAAGAAATATTAATTTCACATGGTCTTAAAAAATTAATTAAATTCAATAACAAAGCATTGAAAACTTATTTTGCTTCCATTCAAGGAAGTTAAAACAGCTACAATTATGATGTAATGTCCAATTTAACCAATTTTGATTTTTCTCATGATGGCTTCTGGCCTACTATCCATAGGAAAAAATGGTGGTTGGGTCGAATGACTAACCTAGTTGTTTCATCACTACCGGAAGATTTCAAGCCAAACCCGATCCTTGCCAGATTACATGGGTCAGAGAAAGCCGGTCAGGCACTACTTCAAAACAGGTTCCTGTTTGATGGAGAAAGGGTTGTCTTCAATGACTCGACTTTTTGGTCTATAGCTACAAAAAATCCCTTGTTGCAGGTTAGGTTGCACAGTTTCCAATGGTTGGGTGATTTGGCATCGGTTGGTACTGTCGAAGCCAAAAACATGGCCCAGAAGTTGATTCAGGATTGGCTAATCAAATTTGGTAGTGGAAAGGGTCTGGGTTGGGCTCCTGAAGTTGTCGGAAGGAGGTTAACCTGGTTGTTGAGAAACCATTGGATATACCGGACAGACGAAGATAAGGATTTTGAGAGGAGTTTTACGGGCTCCATTCAACATCAGTACTCGTACCTGAATTATTTTCTGAGTTCCATTAAGAAACCGATTTTATGCGTAGAAGCAATAATGGGGCTAATCCATGCAGGTTTCTTTCTCAGGAAAAAGCAGATAGAAATGGATGGTCTGTATCAACGGCTGTCCAAGGAGATAGAAAAACAATTCCCAGAGGATGGCAACTTTTTGACCCGTAATCCCCAGGAATTGCTTATCTACGGGATAATACTCAATTGGGTTATTGAACTTGCAGATGAAAATGAAACAATAATACCTGAAGAATTGGAAAGATTGTCTAGCAGAATCGGTAAATCCTTAAGTGTAATATGCCACTATAATGGGAAGTTAGCACGCTTTCACGGAGGCAAGGATACGCCATCCCATCTTGTCAGCCAAACCATAAATGCTCTAACTCGCAAGGATAATTCAACTGTATCAAAAGGACTTGGGTACAGGAAATTACAGTTGGGTTCTACCAGTCTGATTATTGATGTTGCTCCTCCCCCGCAAATCAAAACCACCCAAACGGTTGTATCAACTCAAAATACATTTGAGCTTACTTCCAACTTTACACCCCTTTGCGTGAATGTGGGTTTTGAAGAGAATATGGAAAAAACCGCTGAATACCAAACGCAATTCCTAAACTCTCATAGCAACCTTCAGATTACAGACTCAAAGATTCTCGACAGGAGCCCAACTCAGGACCTGAATGAAGAAGAGGATTTGAGGAGTAGTTTCAATGAGCTGAAACGTGAAAGGGGATATCAAATTTTGACTTCCCAGCATGATGCCTTTGCAATTGAGTTTGGATATTATCACAGAAGGGAAATCAGGATGGATTCCCACGGTAATGTGGTTTTTGGAACCGATACGCTTATCCCGAATGAAACAGGTTTGAACAATGATGCTTCCTATACAATCAGTTTTAACCTGCATCCGGATGTCATACCGGAATGGTCAGAACAAAGCATGTCTCTGCAGTTTGTTCTCCCGCAAGGAGAAGTTTGGGATTTTCAATATGAGGGAAGAGGGACCATGGTTTGGAATGAAGGGATTTACCTGGATACCATAAATTCGAAAATAATTCCCACCAACCTGATACAAATTTCTAGCTCAACCAAGGGAAAGAGGTCAATTCAGCGCTGGAAATTGGAGAAGATTGGGTATACGAGCACTGATCAAAGTCTTCTAACGGGTGATGTGTCCTGATTGGTTAAATTACAGGTATATTTCTAGAAATTAACTTGATGGGGCGT
>CAZHIL010000317.1:0-15446 GCA_964532985.1 uncultured Albidovulum sp.
CCCTAGCTAGTAACTGGATAATAATGTATTTTTTTTGTATCAATCCTTTTTTACAAATTAGTTTTGAACCATTTGAGATTTAACTTACCAATAAAGCTAACCAAAACCGAATAATCCAGACAAAAATCAGAATTTATTACTCCAAGAATTATGGAGAGTTTAAAATCATCTAAGACTCTCTCCAGAATGTTGCATGGGCAATAATGAAGTTACCACCAAAGAAAAACGTATTTTATAGCCAAGAAGAAAATCGTTCAAAATTGGAGGATTGAGAAACCAGTATACAACTCCCAGAAGTTTTTATGGTATTGCAACTTTTGACAGGAACCCATTTTGACGACTGAATTTCCAACTGTATTATGATTTAGCAAGCGGTAATAATTCAAAAGACCCAATATTCAAATCAAAATGACATATGAAGAAGCACAGACCTATTTTAGCTTTAAAGAATCAGTGACTTGTTTGGAAGAGCTTGATACCCCCATACCGGTTATTGATCTGGAGATAATGCTTCAAAACCTGATCAGTGTTCAAAGGTATTTTGATAATTTGGGAATTGCTTTTCGGCCACATGTCAAAACCCACAAAATGGTACCTCTCGCCAAAATCCAACTGCATTTGGGTGCCTGTGGTATAGCTGTCCAAAAGTTGGGAGAAGCTGAAATCATGGCAGAAGCCGGCATTGATGATATTTTGATTGCCTATAACATTATCGGCCAACGAAAACTGACCAGATTGATCAATCTGGCCAGAAAGTCAAAACTTACTTTAATTGCCGATAATGAATTTTGTATCTCACAGTTGAATACGGCAGCGGTCAGCAACAACATCAATCTGGATTTGCTAATCGAATGTGATACAGGTTTCAAACGAAGCGGTCTTGCCAACCCCGAACAGGTATTGCAATTGGCGCAAACCATTGTTTCAAGTTCGAATTTACGTTTCAAGGGTCTTATGACCTATCCACCGTCAGGTGCAAGGAAAGAGGTTTCTGCTCTGTTGTCTAACTTACGAATGGTGCTTGAGGGTAATGGCATTCCCGTGCAAACCATATCTTCAGGAGGTACCAAGGATCTCTTTTTGGAAGAGGGGTTGGAGGGGATAACCGAATACCGGGCTGGAACCTATATTTTCAATGATCGTATAATATTGGAAAAGGGTAGTTGCCAACTTCGGAATTGCGCAGCGAGGGTATTAACCACCGTAGTTTCAAAACCCACAGAAGACAGGATAATTCTGGATGCGGGCTCAAAGGCTCTGACAAGTGACCTTAACGGCTTGATCGGTTATGGAATAGATCCTGGTTCTCAGGCGAAGGTAAGAAAACTGAGTGAGGAACATGGCCAGATGGAGGTGATTGGCGAGCCCTCACCGAATGTTGGTGATCTCGTAGAGATACTTCCAAACCATATTTGTCCCGTTATTAATCTATACGACTACATAGCCCTGAAATCAGGGGACAAGATATTGGGGCTCGTCAAGGTTGACGCCAGGGGTCGTGTTAGTTGATTTTGGTTTTATTCAGGAAAAATCAGATTGCAACAATCTGCCCGCATTGGAAACTCCAATACTACCTGAGTTTAACGCCTCCTTGCCATTGACCCAAACCGCATTGATGCCCTCACTTGGGACCTTGGGGTTGTCGTAATCCGCTTTGTCGATAATGGTCTTTGGGTCAAAAATTACCAAATCCACAAAATGGCCTGGAGCTATCCTTCCTCGCTTGCCCAATCCGAATACCTTCGCTGGTAAACCGGTCATTTTGTGTATTGCTTCAGACATGGTCAACAAACCAAGGTCCCTTGCATAATGACCAATTATTCTTGGAAAGGTCCCCCAGAGGCGTGGATGTGGATGTTCGTCTTCGGGAATGCCGTCTGATCCGATTATGGCTATATCAGATTTCAACAGCCTCTGAACATCTTCTTCATGCATCTGGAAATATATGGCACCCGCAGGCTTTAGCCGTCTTGCTGCTTCCTTGCAGGAAACTTCCCACTCCCTGGCTATGTCACCCAATTCCTGACCCATTCTTTCAGGATGTGCCTTTGACCAGGTAACCATAATCCTTGTTTCCTCACTTACCTGATCCTCTTGCAAGATTGTGGAACCGGCCGTATAGGGATAAATATCAAAGTTCAGCGGTAATGATGGACGATGCTCTTCCAGTAATTGCAGGGTTTCCCGGGTTCGACCCCAGTTTTGACGATCGGTACATTTATGATGGGATATAAGAAGGGGAACACCTGCCTTCTTGGCTGTCGAAAGAGACTCGTCAATACTCTTTATCACATCGTCTCCTTCATCCCTCATATGAGTGGTGTAAATGCCTCCATGGTTTTTCATTGCACTTGCAACCCCCACAACCTCTTCCTCACTTGCGGCTTTGTTTGGAGGGTAAAACAGTCCCGTCGAGAAACCGCTCGCTCCTTCATTGAGGGCCTGGGTCAACAGATTGTGCATTAATCTGATTTCTTCCGAATTCGCTTCCCGATTTACATCATCCATCACCTTAATTCGCAGGGACGAATGTCCGATGAGGTAAACGAGATTCACGGCATGACCATTCTTGGCGAGGTTCTTGCGATAGGATGCCATGGTGGGGAATTTGAACAAATCACTGTTACCAAGAAGGTTCAAGGGTGGTGGTGGCATTTGACCATTGAGTGTCAGGGGAGGTAGTGAAATACCACAATTGCCTGCAACGATGGTCGTTACCCCTTGCGACAGCTTGGGATATATTTTGGTCGAGTCCAAAACCGCATGATCATCATGGGTATGAGCATCAATAAAGCCTGGAGAGAGGGCCATTCCTGTCAAATCATATTCCTTATCGGAAATGACTTCTATACATTCGCTTGCAGGTGATACAAAATCTATTTTCCCATCTGATATACCGATGTCCCCCTTGAACGGTTCAGCACCATCGCCATCAAAAATCAAGGCATTTCTAAAATGGAATTCAACCTGAAACCTAGTACTCATCATAACAACATATCTGAACAAATCATCATTTGGTAAACCTTTTGGTGATCACAGTTGGAATACAGTCAACGATCCATTAATAAAATTATAAAATCATTACAATATTAGAGCACTTCGGCCGTGGCAAAAAGCATCTCACCAGCAGGTTTGCTTGTCTCTGAACAATGGAATTTCTGACCTGTTTCAAGCTTTGATTTGATGTTTACCCTAGTATTCATATCAATACTCTAACCATCAAATTTGTTTTCACTTGCAACAATAATAATGATTTCTGCAAACCTCTACTTGAGAATTTCAATGCCTGGATTTGGTCCTATGCAATAAATTAAGACTTCTTTCTTGATGTTAAAAAGAAAGTGTTCTTGGTAGTGGTTTTTAAATTGAATATTCAAATTATCTCTAATCAAATTCAATTAAACAACATGGTGATTTAATCGCCAAAGAAACTAGGGTTCGGGATTAACATAAACAAATACAATAACAACTTGGACCAGCTAACATGAACCTTCTGTTGTTTTGCTTGGGTCTGGCATTACTCCTTTTGGGAGGAGATATTGTGGTTCGAGGGGCAACCCGTTTATCACATCGTTTGAAAGTTTCTCCCCTATTTGTTGGAATCATAATAGTTGGCTTTGGTACATCTTTGCCAGAGATAGCGGTTAATATCGATGCTGCCTTAAGGGGATTGCCGGGCTTGGCTATTGGTACTGTTATTGGCAGCAATATCGCCAATATCATGCTTATTTTGGGAACAGCAGCAGTTATTTGCCCGGTTACCGTACAAGGCCTCAAGGTAGGTACTGATTATACCGCACTCATCATTACGACCATCATGTTTGCCGGATTCGGTTTGATTTTCGGATTTATATTGTGGTGGCATGGTATAATCTTACTGGCAACCATCGTGGGGTATATAACTTTGACTTTACGACAGGTCAAATCTGATCCCAACTCGGATCATGATGATATCTGGCCTCAAACCAACTCATTTGCAGTGATTTTCATTCTATTGACCATTGGTTTTATAACGTTGATAGCCGGGGCAGAATTTCTGGTACGCGGCGCAATTGGATTGTCAGTCAAATTGGGAATTTCCGAGGAAATAATCGGTCTGACAGCTGTTGCCTTTGGAACATCACTACCTGAGATTGCAATCACCTCAATTGCTGCTTGGCGCAGGAATACCCAGCTTTGTCTGGGTAATGTTATTGGAAGCAATCTTTTCAACATAACATTTATCACAGGGATTACTGCACTAATCATCCCTTTGCCACTTTCTCCGGAAATACTTGATTTTGACCTTTGGGTTTTAATCCTGACCTCAATTTATATTTCCGTAGTGCTGATTGTAGGAAAGAGGATTAAAAGGGTGAGCGGAATTATCCTGATAACCCTGTATTTGATCTATATCAGTACCCATTTTTTCTAGAACCAAACAATATCATCATTAAATATGGCAATGCAGGATGACAAATTGTTGATCCTGATGAATTCTGCTGCAGGTAATTGTTATATGAAACATCAATATCATTGGCTGTGAGAAACCAATTAACCCTTGATTGAATTGCAGATATATCACGAAGTTCGAACTAAATGAAAAACTCAACTTGGATTGGAGTATATTCAAACTGCCTTCTTGCTTAAATGTTTGACTTCAGGACCTATATTCTAACCCCAAGTTAACAGCATGAAGTCAGCTGTATCAATCAGGACAAAATAAAGGAATACCGAGGTGAATCAACTTGCCCGATTGTTGAAGCATGAAGCTGCCGGTGGTGTTTTGTTGATGATGGCTGCAATTATAGCCCTTATTATCAACAATTCTCCCCTGTCCTTCCTGTATGATGCACTTCTGACCATACCTGTTGTTATCCAGATTGGATTGTTGTTGATTGAAAAGCCATTGCTGCTCTGGATCAACGATGGTTTAATGGCGATATTTTTCCTGCTGGTCGGTTTGGAAATAAAGCGGGAGCTTCTGGAAGGAAACCTATCATCCTGGAAAGAAGCGATGTTACCAGCCCTGGCGGCAATTGGGGGTATGCTTGTCCCGGCCCTGATTTACGTTGCATTCAATTTTGGTGATCCAGTTTCCCTTCGGGGGTGGGCTATACCTGCAGCTACCGATATTGCCTTTGCGGTAGGAGTTCTGGCCATACTTGGCAACAGAATACCCATAGGATTGAAGATATTCGTACTGGCTCTGGCAGTGATTGATGATCTGGGGGCAATCCTGATCATTGCCATATTTTACACGGCAGACCTTTCTTTAACTTCGCTTGCCTTTGCTGGCATCGGGACTGCTATCCTGTTAGGTCTGAATCTGGCTGGCGTGACCAGATTACTCCCATACATTGTTGTCGGAATAATCATGTGGGTAGCGGTATTGAAATCCGGCGTACATGCAACCCTTGCCGGTGTGCTAATCGCATTTTTTATCCCCTTGAGGATCAGTGATCAGACAAAAGAACCACCGTTAATAAAGGCCGAACATTCTTTACACGGTTTTGTGGCGTTATGCGTTATGCCGGTCTTTGCCTTTGCCAATGCGGGTGTCAATCTGGGTGGTATAACCCTTGATGATTTTCTTTCACCCATTCCACTTGGAATTGCATTGGGATTGATACTTGGTAAGCAACTTGGTATTTTTGGATTTACATGGGCAAGTGTAAAACTTGGTCTTTGCAGTTTACCAGAGGGTGTAAACTGGAGACATGTCTATGGTGGAGCTGCCCTTGCAGGAATTGGATTTACCATGAGCCTGTTTATCGGTACACTGGCTTTTGATGATCCGGATCATCAAGTGGCTGTAAGACTTGGAGTCCTATCCGGTTCGCTTGTTTCAGGCATTGTCGGTTATATTTTACTTCGGTATTTCGTAAGCGAGCCGAAGGAAATGATCAGTTGATCGTTTAACCACTTGCAAATGGTACAAAAACCATGTTTGAAACAAGTATAAACCATCAAACTCCCTTTTCTAACAGGTTGTCATAAACGATGTTGATATTTATCAGTGTTGTTTGCAGGATTGGAAAAAGCAATTCAAAAGCTCTCACAACATCTTTGGATTGCCACTTGATCGACCACAACAAGAAATAATAGCCTGTATTAAGATCAAGGTTTTCAACATGACAGTTCTTCCCAAGCCCAACAATGCCATTAACAGGATTCGTCGAAGGTTGGGCCAATTTATAGAAAGTCCTCGAATTTCTCGCATTATCACGATTTTGATTGTCATAAATGCAATCACACTTGGGTTGGAAACCTCTTCCAATGTAATGGAACGGGTTGGATCAATATTGCTTATCATGGATAAGGCACTCCTTGCCATTTTTGTTACAGAATTATGCATAAAATTGTTTGCCTTTGGCTGGCGCTTTTTCACCACGGGTTGGAACATATTCGATTTTGTAATAATCGGCATTGCCCTGGTTCCTTCAAGCGGGAATCTTTCAGTACTCCGATCCCTTCGAATACTGCGTGGTCTCCGCTTGATCACCTATGTTCCCTCAATGCGACGGGTTGTCGCTGCTTTGATGGCTTCGATACCCGGAATTTCAAGTGTGATTGCCTTGTTGGCTCTGGTCTATTACATTTTTGGTGTAATGGTAACCAAACTCTTCGGTGAGGTATTTCCCGCATGGTTTGGAACTATTGGTAAAAGCATGTACTCCCTTTTTCAGATCATGACCTTGGAAAGCTGGTCAATGGGCATTGTTCGTCCAGTCATGGAGATATTTCCCCTCGCATGGATTGTTTTTGTTGCCTTCATACTCATTACCAGTTTTGCCGTAATAAACCTATTTATTGCAGTTATTGTCAATGCCATGACGGAACAGGGGAGGTTGGATTCTGTAGAACGAAAGAAGGATCAGGATTCGGTCAGGGAAGACGAATATCAAGCCCTCATGCACAAGATAGAAGCCCTGAATAAACAGTTGGGCGAAATCAAGGGGATTGTGGCAAAACGTTAAGTATCACCTCCAACAGTCAACCAAATATCCCTTGATTATTCCCTATCGAGTAGACGACTGCCTGAAGGTGTTCGACGTGGAGAGGTCAGGAAATTCCTTGTCAAACGTCCTGAGAACAATTATATTCAGATTAGGTAAACACCATAAGAAATTATTGGCTGGACTGAACGATGGACAAGCAACAAGTATTGAACGGAAGTGAAAAATTGGCCAGGAAAACGGCCAAACCTCCCAACAAGCAAAACAAAGAAAAACCGATACCCTTGACATCTGACAAATCATTTCTGAAAACGTATAAGGAACGCCGATCGGCCTTGGTTGCTTTGGCCGAGAAGTAATGATGCACTATAGGGTAACATGGCATGATGCCATTGAAGCCCACAGACTTGCCCTTTTGGAGGGTGGTTTGGATGGTATACGCGATGAAGGATTGATTCGATCCGCCATTGCACGTCCCTACCATGGTTACCACAGATGGATCTACCTTAAAGCCGCAGCCTTGGTACATGGAATTATAACTAGTCATAGCTTCGTTGATGGCAACAAGCGAACAGCATTATATCTGGTACAAAAGCTGGTGGATAACAGCCGCCGCCCTCGTTATGTGAATGTTGCTGCCAATGAGGAGATTGTAAGCATGTTTGTCAATGTTGCCAATGGAAATTCTGGATATGGGGAACTAGTCTGTTGGTTTCACTTTTACCTGGAGCACCCTGATGGCCGACCAATCAGGTGGAAAAGAAATATCCTCCCTTGTACACCACAAGAACAACCTCGAAGGGTCTTCCCGACTGAGTGATTGCCAGAAAGTCTTTGACTTGAAGTGGTAACCATTTGGGATTGGCTTCAAGCTGAATACCAGATTATTTTGAAATTACCCAAATGGCTAGAACACTCCCTACCCCATTCCTAGATACAATAAAACGGCATATGCTAGAATTGGGCCAAAGGGCCCAAAACCGGCTACTGACCGGTCAGAAACGAATATCACCAGCATCTCGCGGGGTATTGAGAACGGCGGGAACCCAGCTTTGGTGCTCAATCCATGCCCGAGTCGTCGGTGAGATCTACCTAGTGATCTCCAGGATGTGTTCATATTCTTCAACCAAATATCCCTTGATTATTCCCTATCGGTCAGGCGACTGTCTGAAGTTCTTTGACGTCTATAGGTAAGGATGGGTTTCCGGAATCCTGAACCTACTATCCGGTTTTTTTACTGAATGGCGAGGGCCCCAGCATCCCATTCGGTTAGGTCTCCAAGCCTGTCGCAATTGGACATGCCAGATAAAATTTTCTTATCTTGGTTCCGGTTGATTATTATATTGGGGTTGCAATCAGGGGAAGGAACAATGCACCAGACTATAGCCGAGAAAAAGAAGGAAATTGCTGCCATCTGCCGCAAGCACAGGGTAGAGCGGCTTGAGGTTTTTGGCTCTGCTGCCCGGGGAACCGATTTTGACCCGGATAATAGTGATGCCTATTTTGGATAATAGTGATGCCTATTTTCTGGTAGAGTACCAGCCCCCTTTGTTACCCGGCATGGCCGACAGGTATTTCGGCATGATTCAGGAATTGAGTACCGAACTTGGCCGGAAGGTCGATCTTCTCAGTATCGGTTCAATAAAGAATCCCTAACTGAAACAGTCCATTGACGAGGATCGGAAGAATATTTATGAAGCATGACTCCTCGAAGACATAATTACATGTTCAGAAGATATCCTGAAGGAAACATCTGGAATTGATTTCAAATCCTATACTAGGGATAAAGTCCTCAAATCTGTAGTGGAGAGGTGGTTTATAACAATTGGGGAATTTCGGTAGCGAGTCACTTTGAAATTATTGGTTATTTAATTTTGGACAGAAGACATTATTATATGAATTACTTTCTTTTATCAAAATGATAACAATAATAAAAACGATCATTGAGTGGGCAATGAAAGGAGTATATCATGCAGGCAAAAATACCTAATAGACCCAAGGATTCGAATCAGTTGGGCAAACTGGTTGTTGACCTGGCGACCGGCAATGCTACCGAATCCTACAAGAAAAATGAAATTGCTGCAGCAAAAGGCCGTAAGGGTGGAACTGCCAGGGCTCGTTCCATGTCACGCACTGAAAGTTCACAGCACGGTGCTTTGATGGCTAAAGCTAGATGGGCAGAATAATTTCTATTTTCGGCAATATTCAATCCCGATATGGCATAAGGCGATCTTTCCCGAAATTCCAGAAGAAAATTAGGTTTCTCAAAAAAAATGTGATTTGGGATTCATGAAAGGGTATTATTTTCTCTTCCTATAGGTCTTTGGTCGATTCGGTTTGGGGGCATTCGAATCAATCAACTCCAGCAAATCATCAATTTCCCAAAACCTGTCCGCAATCCCGGCTTCCATTGCCGGAGTGCATCGCAGGGTTTGGTATATCCGGATAAAGTTGTAATACATGAAATGCAGAGCAACGCTGTGGGCATGGTTTTCAATTTTCTTGCTGAACCCGTTTGTCTTTCTGGTGAACCTCCGCATTGCCATACGCATTGTAAGGTTCTGTCTTTCGACATAGCTTGTTGAAACAAGATCAATATCGGTGTCTCCCTTGATAATACTCTTTTCAAATCCGGTGCATTCATCTGCATTGCCCGAACCGAACTGCTTTACAAGCATGGCATAATCAACACCACTGCCAAATGCCTTCTCCACCGCCTCAAGGTATGACCTGTGTCCATCGGTGGTCAACTGGACCCTGTTAGCCATCCTTAATTCCAGATCCTTCATGAACAGTATCGCACTGTGGGTTGACCTATCTGCCACCAACCAGGAAGGCACCAACTTGGTATGAGGGCAAACAGCTACCCATGTCCATACGTCACCTGCTTCCGGTGGAGCCGATTTTGCCTTTGGAACCTTCTTCTTGGCATAACAGAATGACCAAATCTCATCACACTCAATCATGGTGCAGGGAAGATCAACAAACTTTTTGTACTGATACTCTGCACAAACCCTGCCTGCGTCTTTAAGCATTTTAGCAACTGTATTCTTTGATACTCCAAATATACGTGATATTGCCCTGATACTCTGACCTTCTACCAAACTCTTCAGAATAAATTGACGTGTTTTTTTATCTAGTTTGTTCATGTGAAATAATATAAATACAAACTGACCGTTTGTCTAGCAGGAATTTTTTGACTACAAATAAAAAAGCCTCTTGCAATTTGAATTACAAGAGGCTAAATGACATTGAACGTTTAAATGAGGGAAGTGGGATTTTTCCTGCTTCTCACTCCAAGGACTAGAGGAGGTAAGAAGTAATGAACTTCAGTGATCAAGGCCGGTAACCCCGGCCCGTACCCCCTTTTATCTGGCAAGGGTATGTCAAGTCCTTGCTTGAAATATAGTGTTTCGAGGAGATATGTCAATGGTTAAAATAGTAGATAAGATACTTCAAGACAGCTTGGATGGATTTATTAAAGAGCGTGATGAAGCCAAACAACGGATAAGTGAACTTAATGAATATATTTTTGAGTTGAATCAGGAACTTAAAGTTCGAGAGGTTAAAGAGCCTGTCAAATCCAATCTTGGTGATGATAAAAAGCTACTATCATCCAAACAACGAATTCTAAATTATTTGGAAGATATAACCAAGCCGGAGTCCACTAGGGAAATCCATGAAGCCCTTGGTGATATTAATATAAGGACAGTTGGGAGTTCTTTAAGTAAACTTGTAAAAGCAGATAAAGTATGTCGCCATGATACCTTGCCCTTTACATGGTCAAGAAAAAGAGGATAAAGGTTAATGAAAGGGAATTATGTATTTAGGTTGACAGAATTTGTTGGTTTTAGACAAGAACATACCAATCGTCAACAATCGAGACACTTTCCAATGCCCGTTGATAACCATGAGAAGATAGCAACGAGTATATCTCTTTCCTGTTTTGGTTGTGTTCAATTGTAATTATTGCGACCTTGTATTTCTTGAAATCAAAGTTTCTAATGATTTCAAACTCTGTCCCCTCTGTATCAATTGAAAGATAATCTATTTCCCTAGGTGCATCATATCTTTCAAGAAGATCATTCAGGGAAACAGTATCAACCTCATACTCTATACTTGATTTTGAAACATGGTTCACTGGACAAACTTTTAATGGAATGCCTGAACGATGAGCCTTCTTGGGAAACTCCCGGAATTTCAACTGTTGGTTCCGATAGGATGCCATGCCTACCAAATCTCTTTTCAAGAAGAGGGGTATTGCTGAAATCAACACCATTGAATGCACCGAATTCAACGAAATATCCATTTTTCTTGAAATCCAATGCGGTCAAAACAAAAACATCTTGATAGTTTTGGGATCTTGAATCGGGTATGGCTTCAAAAACCTTATCTCCCTTCTCATTACCATGTAGGAAGCCAGCTTATACAGGAAATTCAACTCTGTGGTACCCTTTTCGTTTTTCTTTGAGTTCCTGATACTGTTGTATATTCTACGAATGTTGGTAGCCTTTCTGCTTGCCTCCTTCCGGATTAACTAGGCAGTAGTGCCGGGCCGTTGCTAAATCTACCAGAAGTATGGAATCCCCCCTTGTTTACCCCAGGGGTAGTTGTACCAAATCGTGCCGTATGTTTCAACGAGCCTACGGTTCATGGTGTTGCGCAGTGTGATCTCCAAGACCTACAGAGGTCCGTGGAACACAACGCTTACAGCAGTATTCCAGATATGGAGCCGTACCGCCTCTTCCCGTTCTCCATCGGTGGTATCGGGATAGGTACCAAGACGTTCACGAGAGAGGGAAGCCTCGATATCGTGAGGATTTCGTCAGTGTAGTGGAAGTTGTTGACTTCTGGGCGGTCGTCTGCCATATTTTTCATGGACACCTCGGGGAAGCCTCTGCCAATTGGTATGCGCCCGGGGTTTGTATTTGACTCCCGTATCCAATCATGACGATATGGCCGTGTAGACTGTTCGGTGTTAGCGGTATCCCAGTTCAGTGTACTTTTCCTGGTACAGTTGGACCTCGTAGTCTGCCGTCGCTGTTCCGGCCCTGTTCATGATCATTTTAACCATGATTATTGCTGAATAACCTCTGGACCCATAATGAGTGTAGGAAGATAGGTTGAAATCCAGGGAACATACGTAACGATAACCAAGAAGATCAGCAGGATACCCAAAAATGGAAAAGCCGCCCTGACAACCCTCATGACGGACATACCTGCCACCCCTGAGGTCACAAAGAGATTCAATCCCACAGGAGGTGTAACCATTCCGATTTCCATATTGACAACCATTATTATGCCCAGATGGATGGGATCAATGCCCAGCTCGATGGCTATCGGAAAAACAAGAGGAGCAACAATTATCAACAATCCCGAGGGTTCCATGAATTGCCCCCCGATCAGGAGTATGACATTAACGATAATCAGGAACATTATAGGTCCCAATCCAACTTGCAGCATGTAGGAAGCTACATGTTGTGGAACCTGTTGGTCAGTTAGTACATGCTTGAGTATCAATGCATTGGCAATAATAAACATCAGTGTGATGGTCAACTTGCCTGCATGATACAACGTATCTATGGTGTCTCGATGGAAAAACACCGTAATTATCGATGATGGACGTGATATTATGGTTCCCTTGATACCTTCGCCCTGTCTGGCAAGCGGTCCCATGTCACGATAGACAAATGTAGCGATCAAGAAGGAATATACAGCTGCAACTGCGGCCGCTTCGGTAGGTGTGAACAGTCCTCCATAAATTCCGCCAAGTATGATTATGATCAACAACAATCCCCAAAGGGCATCCCAAGCAGAGGCGAAAATCTCATGCCAACCCTTCCATTCTTCCCTTGGCATGTTTCTGATTACGGCTATGACAAAAATAGCTATCATCAGCATGAGTCCCGCAAGCAGTCCCGGAATAATACCGGCTAGAAACATACGGCCTATGGAGACATCAGTAGCGGAAGCATAAACAACCATGACAATTGAAGGAGGTATCAAAATCCCCAGGGTTCCTGCATTGCAGATGACACCTGCAGCAAAATCCTTGGAATAGCCTACCTGTATCATTCCACCTATTACAATAGGACCAATGGCAATAACGGTTGCGGGGGAAGAACCCGACAAGGCTGCGAACATCATGCAGGCAAATACTCCGGCAATGGCCAACCCACCCGGCAAGTGCCCGACAACTGCTATCGAAAATCTGATTATCCTTCGCGCAACACCCCCGGTAGACATGAAACTGGAGGCCAATATGAAAAAGGGAATGGCCAGCAAGGTATAATGCCCTGCCATCGCTTGATAGAAAGATTGGGCAATGGAAGCCAATGAAGCATCCGACAATACCAGAAGGAATACAATTGAAGAAAAGCCCAGGGAAACAGCAATGGGAACCCCGAAGATCAAAAGCCCTATGATCATTACAAAGAGGATAACAACCGACACTTGATCAATCCGTTTCTCTTTGTGAATCAGTACTAATGGCGTCCTCTACCTCATGGCTGACTATCAAGGTCTCAGCCTTCCCATTCAGAATCATGATCGCTCCCTGAACAAATCTGACGAATATGAGCAGTGAAGCAAAAGGAAGGATGACATAAGGAATAAATCGGGGAAGTTTTTCGTATTCCTCTCCCTCATTCAACAGCGGTTCAAAAAAACGAAGAAAATCAAGCATGGGTATCTGATCCGTCTCATACCAGGCACGATCCCTCGTATTCCAGTCAAAACCAGTTGGAAACCAGTGGCCTGTTGTTTCATACAATCCGGCAAATGGTGCCCAGTAATCCCAGGATCCCTTGAGCAACAGTAAGGCATAGGCAATACAAATGACAGATGCGAATATCCCAAACAGTTTTCGCCATCCTGGTCTTAAACTGTTGACTACGAAATCAACACCTATATGGGCAAATAACTTCATACAATGGCTGATCCCCAAAAGTACCAGCCATGCGAACAGCACCAGGGTTACTTCCAACCCCCATATCAGGCTGTCATTAAACACATATCTCAATACAACATTCGTAAACGTAACTATGGTCATCAAGGCCAATATTACGGCTATTGATACTCTTTCGATCCTGTCGACATACAATCCAACAATATCAATCAAGTTTGATTTGGTTTCCATGAGATTTCAATAAGTATCCAACCGCATTTAATCAAAAATGCGGTTGGTCAATAATTACTGATCAATTCGCGGCGTTGATCTCTTGGGCAGCAGCTATATTCTCCGCTCCAACATCTCCCTCGAACTGTTCCCAAACAGGCAACATGGCATCAACCCAAGCCTGACGCTGTTCATCGTTCAAGGTACGAATTGTATGGCCGGCATCAATGATGGCCTGCTTGGCACTTTCATTAACTGCAAAGGCTTCACCATTTCTTTGTTCGGTTACTTCCCTCAAGATCTGGGCCAGCTGATTGCGAACATCCTCATCAAGGCTTTCCCACCAGTCAACTGAAGTTACAACCAGATAGTCGATGATACCATGGTTGGTTTCGGTAATGCCATCCTGTACTTCGAAGAATTTCCTGCCATAAATGTTTGACCAGGTATTTTCCTGTCCGTCAACCACACCGGTTTGCAAGGCTCCATAAACCTCGGAAAAGGCCATGGGTTGTGCTGAAGCTTCGAGTGCCTCGATCTGGGCAACCAGAACGTCGGATTTCTGTACCCTGAACTTCAACCCCTTGGCATCATTAGGGGTGATTAGGGGCTTGTTGGCCGAAAACTGCTTGAGTCCGTTGTGCCAGAATTCAAGACCAACCAGCCCACGTCGCTGCATGGAGTTTTTCATGGCTGCACCCGTTTCCGACAGCTGGAAGGCATCGACTGCCTCTATGTTCTTGAACATGAAGGGCAGATCGAAAATCCGGAACTGTTTGGTGAATTTCTCGAACTTCGAGAGTGAGGGAGCTGCAAACTGAACATCTCCCTGCAACATGGCTTCAAGGACCACATCGTCATTGTACAATGTGGAATTGGGGAAAACCTCCATGCAGGCCACACCATTCATCTCATTGTTGACCCTATCCTGAAAAAGGGTTGCGGCAATGCCCTTCGGGTGCTTATCGGTGTTTGTTACATGGCTGAATTTTATGACAATCTCACCCGGATCACAATTGGCCCAGGCAAAACCTGCAGACAGCGAAAATGTCGCTGCCAAAATGAAAGTTGTAATAATTCTCATTGGTATTCTCTCTTGCTATTAGTCTGAAAACATTTCCAATCCTTAAGGGGTAACTCCTGATAGATTGGAATCGAAATTTCGGTGATTATAGTAATCAAAGACAATCCTTCAAATAAAAGGTTGTGGAATCAAAAATGTGCAGGAAAAGGTTTTCAAAACCCCGAATAATTTGAATTTTGAAATTGTGTGTGGGTTCTATCTGGCTAAATTTTCAAATTCCTGAAACTTGATGCTCAATCGTTCTGGATCAGGAAAGTTATTTCTATTTTTAGGTAAAAGCAGTTTTTTTCCTTCAATGCTCTTTAAC
>CAZHIL010000318.1:0-8205 GCA_964532985.1 uncultured Albidovulum sp.
GTAGTAAAACGGTGGTGCTGATGGATGCTCCCATCGGTTCCTGTGGACCCCTCAATCCCTTTATCGGTATTTCAGAATACCTGATTGAACAGGGTTTCAGCTCACCCAAAATCCTGGCCAAGGACACCACTGGAGGATTCCTGATCATAGAAGATCTGGGTGATGACCTTTTCAGTTCCCTCCTCGTCAGGCAACCCGAATTGGAGTACGATATCTATCAGGTTGCACTGGAAATACTGGTTGCATTAAGACAAAAGATTCCTCCTCCACATGTCCCGGCCTACACTCCTGAAACTCAAGGTGAATTGTCGGCTCTATCCCTAACATGGTATGCCCGGTATATTTCGGGAGTGGAGGTAAACGAAAGGGAAGTAAATCAACTGAGGGATTTGGTTGCTGGAGCCATTTCCGGTTTGAACGAGAGGCAAGTGTTCATTCATAGGGATTACCATGCCGAAAACCTTCTCTGGTTACCAGAGAGGTCTGATCAAGAAAGAGTAGGATTGATTGATTTTCAGGATGGTTCAATCGGTCAATCGTCCTATGATCTTGTATCCCTGCTGGAGGATGCCCGTAGGGATATTTCCACCACTTTGAAAGAGGACCTTTTGTACAGATATTCAGAACTTACAGGCGATTCTCTTGCCGTAGTCAAGAAAGGGGTGGCGATTTCAGGTATCCAGAGAAACCTGCGGATTATGGGCGTATTTGCCCGCTTGTCCATTCGGGATTCAAAATCCTGGTATCTGGATTATATTCCCCGTGTCTGGGATTACCTCATGGGGGATCTGGAAACTGCCGGCTTGCCCGACCTGACCTCGTTTATCATGAACAACCTGCCCCCACCAACCCCTGAAAATCTGGACAAATTGAGGAGTGCTTAAATCAAACCACATTCGGCAATGATTTTCGCGGCGGGTTTTGGAACCCGTTTGGCAAATTTGGTCAAGGATGACCCCAAGCCTCTGATCAAGGTTGGCAATACGACACTTTTGGACCATGCTCTGGATGTGACCAAAGAGGCTGGCATCACCAACATTGTTGTCAATGCCCATTATCTGGGCCACAGGATTGTAGATCATCTGGCTTCTAGTTCCACGGCCAAGGTAATTATCGAGGAACCGGATATACTGGATACAGGTGGTGGATTGCTCAATGCACTCCCTCATCTCGGTACCGATCCGGTATTTACCTTGAATTCCGATAATTACTGGTTTGGTCAAAATCCTCTGACAATGCTGACTAATTACTGGAATGAGCAGGAAATGGATGCCCTTTTGGTTTTGGGGGCCAGGAAGAATACCTTTGGATATCAGGGCAAGGGTGATTTTGTCATCGATTCCGGTGGCAATCTGACAAGAAGATCAAGTCAAGACACCGGGTTGGTTTACCTCGGTGCCCAGTTAATCAACCCTTCGGTGATCAGTAGCGAGTTTGGCAGAGTGTTTTCCCTCAATGCGATCTGGGACCGGTTAATTCACAATAAAAGAATAAAGGGTTTGATTTATGATGGAAAATGGGCAGTAATTGATACACCGTATGGTATTGAAACCATAAGAAAGATATTATGAAAATGAATGGTTTTTCATTCCACAAGAATTGACCAAAATCTTGCTTCTTTAATATGTACCAACTTGCCTCATATCACTTGAAACAAAATATATACTCATCTCCATAGCCCCGATTTCAGTCTAAATGTTCACTTCACAAAACAATCCCAGGGTATTCGCCGTTCATCCGGGTTGTGATTTTGCCAAGGTCTTTGTTGATGGACTTCTTGATAGGATGAAGAATGCCAACCCTGAAAATATGGCACGAGTGGAAATTTATCTCACCACAAACAGTCTGCGACAAGCAGTAATTGCCAGATTCATTGAACACAAGAATACCTTTCTTCCCAAACTTTACCTGCTTACCGATTTGAAAAGGGATGCAAGGTTCCCGGCAATACCATTGCCGGCATCCACACTCCGCATACGTTTGGAACTGATGCAAATCATCAAGAAATTGCTTGAAAAGGACCATCGGTTTGCCTCCCATTTGGCCCAGTATGAACTTACCAAATCACTTGAATCCCTATTACAGGAACTCAACGAGGAAAATATTGGCCCAGATGAACTCAAGGAAGTCGATCAAACCAATTTGTCCTCCCATTGGAAGGAAAGCCTGAAATTCCTGGAAATCCTGACCGGTTTTGTCAAGACCTCGAACACACCAAGTGAAGAGGCAAGGTTCAGGTTAGTCATCGATGCCCTTGTTTCAAGTTGGGAAAACAATCCGCCTGATCATCCCGTCATCGTGGCTGGTTCCACGGGTTCGGTTGGAGCAACCCAATACTTTATGCAAAAGGTATCATCTCTGCCTCAGGGGGCACTGGTACTTCCCAGTTTTGATTTTGATCTGCCTGCAGGTGTTTGGGAAAAGATGGAAAGCAAAACATTCCAAGTTGACCACCCCCAGTACAGGTTTTACCAACTTGCCACCAATCTGGGTATGTTACCAGAGGATATTCCACACTGGACCGGGGATATTGAACGAAATCTCCCCCGTAATTCCCTGATTTCCCTTGCCTTGCGACCTGCGCCAGTTACCAACCAATGGCAATCGGAGGGACCAAAACTTACCAACCTGAAGGAGGCAACGGAAGGATTGACCTTGGTCGAGGCTCCATCCTCAAGGATTGAAGCGGTCACAATCGCCTTGCAGATGAAAAAAGCCCTGGAAGATAACAGAACTGCTGCATTGGTTACTCCAGACAGATCCTTGATAAGGAGGGTTAAGGCAACTCTCAGAAAGTGGAATATCAATCCCCGGAATTCCAGGGACGATAATTTGTTGCAGACTCCCCTTGGTAATTTTTTGCAAAGTATTGCAAATTTAATGGGCAAGGAGGCCAGTCCTGAGGAGTTTGTCGCACTGTTGAAACATCCCCTGACCAATTCTGGCCCCGACCATGAAAACCACAAGGAACTCGCTTCTGACCTTGAATTTTACATTCGCTCCAAGGGTCCGGAATACGATCCCATGAAACAGACTTACAGTTGGTCGCGAAGCAAGCAGGAAGAAGATGCGCTAGAATGGTTCGATTGGTTTAAAGACAATATAGACAAGCTTGAACATGCCTCCGAAGGTACACTGGAAAAATATGTTAGCCTCCATAAGGCAATTGCAGCAAATTTGGCAGAAGGTCCCGGTGGTCAATCGGCATTGTTTTGGGAAACCAGTGACCGGACAACCAAGCAGGTAGATAATCTATTCAACAGGATTTGGAGGGCTTCTTCCATACCTGGAACTATCTCTTCAAATGAATACTCCGAACTTTTTCAAGGGCTGGCCAGTGAAATACAGATATCGAACACCACCGAAACCACACCCAATCTGTACTTCTGGAATACTGAAGATGCCCGTATGCAATCCCCGGATTTGTTGATTGCCGGAGGCATGAATGAAGGTTCATGGCCCAGATTCCCAGGTCAGGACCCCTGGTTGAACCGCAACCTTCGCAGTCAGATTGGCTTGAATTTGCCAGAGACCCGGATTGGCTTGATGGCACATGACTTTCAACAAATTGTTTCTTGCAAGGAAGTGATACTTTCCAGAAGCACCCTTGGTAATGGCGATCCGACAACCCCATCCAGATGGCTCAGCCGCTTGAAAAACCTGCTGGCAGGACTCGACCCCGAGGGGATTGCAGCATTGGAGAGCATGAAAGCACGTGGAGACCAATGGTTGCAATTGGCTGAAAACTCTGAAAAACCCCGAACTCGGCAAAGCCCCTATTCCAGACCACAACCATCCCCACCACTCATTTCCCGGCCTAAAAAAATCAGTGTAACGGCAGTCAGGACACTGATAACCGATCCCTACGCCATTTATGCCAGGGACATCCTGAAATTCAAACCTGTATACCGCCTGAAAGTGGAACCCAGTTACCTCTTGAGGGGTATCAAGCTCCATACGATCATGGAACAGTTTATGGCAGTTTTTGATGACGACCAGGATGAGGTTGAAATCGACAGGCTCATGGATATTGCCAGAGAGGTCTTGTCCAACACCGGGACACTACCTGTCGTTGAAGAGGTCTGGTTGTCAACTTTGGAGCATAACGCAAAGGAACTTTTGAAAATTGAAAAAACGCTTCGCACCAAAACCGAGCCAGAGATCATGGAGGTGTTGGGAGAACATTACTTCGAAAACCTCGATTTTACCCTTACCGCGAAATGTGACCGGATAGATATGGAGCATGAACCGGCCGACTGTTGGCATCTTTTCGATTACAAATCCGGAGCAATCCCTAGTACCAAGCAAATTGTCCTCTATGAAAAGCAAATCCCCCTGCAAGCCATCATGGCGGAAAAGGGAGCCTTTGACGAGATGGTTGGAGGTACCGTTTCAAGGGCGGCATATATTGGTATTGGCAGAAAACCTGAATTGCGAGAGGTTGAGCGGTGGAACAAATCCGGTGAAGATACCTTCATAAGAGACTGGAATAAATTCCAGGATCTGGTGGTACTCTACCAGAACCCAACAACAGGTTATATCTCCCGACGATATGGTGGTGTGGGTAGCCAATCCAATGATTACGACCATCTTGCCAGATATGGTGAGTGGGAAGATACCGATGAACCGCTATTTCAACGGGTGGGCAATGGTTAACGGCAGATTTGATGAAGCCACCCTTCCTCAGGTCAAGGCTGCCAATCCGCTGGAATCCTCATGGGTATTGGCCAACGCCGGTTCAGGTAAGACCCGGGTATTGACCAACAGGGTAGTTCGCCTGCTGCTTGCCGGAACATCCCCACAAAAGATTCTTTGCATTACCTTTACCAATGCGGCAGCCACCAATATGCTCAATCGACTAGGTGAAACCCTCGGTGGTTGGGCCATGCTCTCCAATGAAGACCTCAGGGACAGGCTTTTGAATCTTGGAGAAGATGAAAGCACATTGACTCCCGAAAAACTCGATTCAGCACGTACTCTCTTTGCCAGGGCCCTCGAAACACCCGGAGGCATGAAAATACAAACCTTCCATTCCTTTGCCACTGCCTTATTGAAACAATTCCCTCTGGAAGCAGGTGTTTCTCCCCAGTTCAAGTTGATTGATGATCGCAAATCCAGAAACATCCAGATTGATCTGCTTAACGATCTGGTCGAGACAGACCGGAAGATTGTGGGACAACTTTCCAAATATCTGGATTATGAAAACCTCAAGCAATTCACCAAGGATATCTTTGACAAAAGGGACTATTTCAAAGAGGAAGCCAGCAAGGGTTTCATCTGGAAAAAATTTGACGTACAGGAAGGCTGGAACGAGACAAGTTTTGTCAACTCGATAACCCCAGGAAACATCCAGCTGATCAAATCCATGATACCCTATCTGCTGAAGGGCTCTAAAACCGACCAAATAAAAGGGAAACTGCTTGCTGAAGCATTGGAAACCGAAAATATCAATCTCATAGCCTTCCAATTGGCCAAGTGTATCCTTACCGGTCCCGGTAGTAAAGAACCCTATTCGGTAGCCAAGTTCCCTACCACAGGAACCAAAGAAATGATGGGGAGTGGACTTGTTGCGGAATTTGAGAGTTTTGCCGAACAACTGTCGCTGGCCAAAATAAACGAGGAGAACTTTCAGGGGGCACAAAAGACCCTGTTGCTTCATCAATTTGCAGGGAAAATCCTTGATGCCTATAAGGAAACAAAAATCAAAAATGCCTGGCTGGACTTTGATGATCTTCTAACCAAGGTATTGGGAATTTTGCGTGATCGGGATATTTCCCAATGGATCCTCTACCGGCTCGATGAAGAGATTGACCACATCCTGGTTGATGAAGCACAGGATGTCAACGCCAAGCAATGGGAAATAGTTTCCATTCTGGCCGAGGAGTTCACATCTGGTGCCGGACAAAGGGGAGACCTGACCAGAACGGTGTTTGCAGTTGGTGATGAAAAACAATCCATTTTTGGCTTTCAGGGAGCAGCCCCGGAAAAGTTTCGTGAACGACGGAACTTTTTCAAGGAAAAGTTCGAGAAAAGCGGAAGGAGATTCATCGAGGAGGATCTGGAGTTTTCCTTTCGTTCCTCGGATGAAATACTGAGGTTGGTTGACGGGTATCTGAAACTCTTTCCTGAGCAGTTTTATACCCGCTTCATACCCCATAAGGCTTATCATGACAAATTGCCGGGTTGTGTGGAATTATGGCCTCTCGTACCCAAGCGGGATCCCCTGGATGAAGAGGACTGGCATCTGCCGAAATTCATTCAACCGGAGAAGAGACCGGAAGAGATTCTTACCCAAAACCTTGTTGGCAAAATAAAAGGGATGATCGGCAATGAAATGATACCTGTCGGTAATGACGGCAGGGCTAGACCAGTGCGGCCGGGGGACATTCTGATACTGGTTCAAAGCAGGGGGCAAATATACAAATCCTTGATCAGTGAGTTAAAAAAGGCAAAACTCCCATTGGCTGGAACAGACAGAATTACCTTGTCGGATGATCTGGCGGTCAATGACCTTCTTGCACTGCTGTTGTTCCTGTCTGTTCCCAAGGATGATTTGTCTCTGGCGGTTGTTTTGAAATCACCCTTATTCGGATTTGATGAAGATGATATCTTTCGATTGGCCCAAGGCCGTTCTGGTTCTCTATGGGTTGAATTGGAAACAGGAAAGGACAGTTCAGAACACTTTTCCAGGGCCCACGGTATATTGTCGGAACTTCTGTCCCGTGTTGATGAGGAAACTCCCTATGATCTTCTGGAAACAATTTTAACTGTTTATGCAGGCAGAACACTGTTTGTGGCCCGGCTCGGCGATTCGTGTCTGGAAGCCCTTGATCTGCTTTTGTTCCAGGCCCTTGAGTATGAAAATTCCGAAACACCTTCATTAACCGGCTTTCTGGAGTGGTTGGAACCTGATGCAGTCAATATCAAGCGGCAGTTGGAGCAGCAACGGGATGAAATAAGGGTCATGACTGTCCATGGGGCCAAGGGGTTGGAATCGCCCATTGTCATATTACCGGACACCAAGAGTTTGCGAAACCCCGGTAAAAATATTGTTCCTTGTGCGGAAGATGACTTTCCCTTGTGGTCAACCAAACCCGAAATTACCAACGCTGTTGCCCTAGGATTGAAAAAGCTAGAGTCTGAAGACTGGAAAGAATATCTACGCCTCCTTTATGTGGCTCTGACAAGAGCAGAATCACGTTTGATCATTTGTGGTGTGCAAGCCAGACAAAAACTGCCCCAATCCATAGAGGATATCAAAGATTGGTTTGAAATGATTCACTGGGTTTTGGGAAAAAACATGATGAATACGAACCATGATTTCAGTGCTGACCTCAATGACTCAATGCCTAACAAGTCAGGACACAAGCTCATTTCAGAAAATTGGCCAGTAGTGCCTGATCTGGAAACCGATGATCCGGGCATTGAAGATATCATTTTGCCTCATTGGGTAGAAAAGATACCCGTATGGGAAACTCCGGGTAAACTTTCCGAATCTCCTTCCAACCTGGGTGGCAACAAGGTGGTTTCAGGTGATGTTGATACCGAAACGACAAGTGATTCCGCACTGCTGAAGGGAACTGTCATTCACCTCCTACTGGAACATCTCCCAGCCATTCCCAGGACCGAATGGGAGATCAAGGGCAAGCAGTTGATTGATTTGAAATATCCAGATATCGTCACGCAAGACCGCAGCGAATGGATTGCCAACAGTATTGCCATATTGGAAAATCCGGATTTGAAATTTCTTTTCGATATTTCCGAAACCATTCTAGAGGAAGTGGCAATTACAGCTGAAATCCCCGAATTGGATAATAAACCCATTTTTGGTTACATAGACCGTCTGGTGATTGCCGATGACAGTGTTTTGGCGGTAGATTTCAAAACCAACAGGCTGGTACCAGCCAATGTGGATGATACTCCCGAAGGGTTATTGCGCCAGATGGGAGCCTATCACAGAGCTCTCGAAAAAATTTATCCCGACAAAAAAATCAAGACTGCCATCTTGTGGACAGAGACGGGAGAATTAAGTAAACTACCTGAAGAATTGACATTGAATGCCTTAAAAAGAGCACTTACAATGGCAGATAACCAATCCAAAATTTAACTACCCGAAATTCCGGAGGAAAAATGACTGTAATCCACGTAACAGACGAATCTTTTGAAGCCGATGTAATCAATGCTCCAAACCCCGTTCTGGTGGAT
>CAZHIL010000319.1:0-1661 GCA_964532985.1 uncultured Albidovulum sp.
ACTATAGGGTGGGTATTGTACCCGCATCCGATACTGGTGCCGTGGAGATGGCCATGTGGTCCCTGTTCGGCAGCCGTCCGGTTGAACTGATTGCTTGGGAGGCATTTGGGCTGGATTGGAAAACGGATGTCCTGGAGCAACTGGAAATTCCCTCCAACAAGCATATAGCTGATTTTGGTCAGATGCCGGATTTGTCCAGGGTGAATTTCGACAATGATGTTGTTTTTACCTGGAATGGCACAACCAGCGGGGTTTGTGTACCCAACGGTGACTTTATACCTGAATCGAGAGGTGGATTAACACTTTGTGATGCAACCTCGGCTGTTTTTGCCATGGATTTGCCATGGAAAAAGTTGGATGTAACAACGTTCTCCTGGCAAAAGGTAATGGGGGGTGAAGCAGGGCATGGAATGATCATTCTGTCTCCAAGAGCTGTTGACAGATTGGAATCCTGGCAACCGAAATGGCCCTTGCCCAAGATCTTCAGAATGACCAAGGATGGCAAGCTCATCGAGGGAATTTTTGAGGGAGCAACAATAAACACACCGTCCATGCTTTGTGTAGAGGATTTTTTGTATTCCCTGTCATGGGGTAAATCCCAAGGTGGTTTGCAAGGATTGGTGGCCAAGACCAAAGCCAACGCTGAGGTCATTGAAAGATTTGTGGCAGAAAACGATTGGCTGGATTATTTACCATCCTTACCAGAAATCAGATCAACCACAAGCGTATGTCTCAAATTCACTCATAGCCTGCTCAATGCCGACAACATGACGGATTTTTCCAAAAGGGTTGTCGCAAGACTGGAGAATGAAGAAGTTGCTTTTGATATAAAGAATTATAAAAAGGCCCCTCCCGGTTTGAGAATTTGGTGTGGGGCAACAGTTGAAAAAGAAGATCTTGAACTGTTGATGCCCTGGCTCAAATGGGCTTTCGAGACAGAGATAGGGTTACTTGAACAAGGTCAGTTAGCAGGAATGAAATCATGAACCAAAAACCCAGAGTCCTAGTATCCGACAAACTTTCCGAGGTTTCCCTAAAGATTTTTGAGGATCGTGGAGTTGATGTTGATTATCAGCCTAGTTTGGGGAAGAGTATCGATGAGTTGCATTCGGTCATACACAAGTATGATGGTTTGGCTGTAAGGTCGGCTACCAAGGTGACATCGGAGTTACTTTCCAAGGCAGAAAATCTGAAGGTCATAGGCCGTGCCGGCATCGGTGTGGATAACATCGATGTCAGAGAAGCCACAAGATTGGGTGTGGTTGTCATGAATACCCCGCATGGCAATTCCGAAACAACAGCCGAACATGCCATTGCCATGCTTTTTTCCATCGCACGGCAAATTCCTGAAGCAAGTTCCTCGACCAAAATGGGTCGATGGGAAAAGTCAAGATTTATGGGTAGTGAGCTGATAGGTAAAACCCTGGGTGTAATTGGATGCGGTAATATAGGTGCCGGAGTTTGCAGAAGGGCTTTGGGGCTTGGCATGAGAGTTGTTGGCTACGATCCATACCTGACCGAGGACAGGGCACAAAAAATCGGTGTAGAAAAAGTGGAATTGGATGTCTTGTTGGATAAATCCGATTTTATAACCCTGCATGTACCACTGACGGATAAAACCCGCAATCTGATTGATGCCAGGGCTTTGCAACGAACCAGAC
>CAZHIL010000320.1:0-13197 GCA_964532985.1 uncultured Albidovulum sp.
TTGTCCCTGATTTCATCAGTCGTGGCATGAAAGGAAATGGCCAGACGACAACCAATTTCCTCGCCAGCCCTTTTGATGCCCGGTACCACACCTGCGGTTGATAGGGTAATCCGCCTTCTGGAAATGCTCAACCCGTCACCATCCATGACAATCTTCATGGCATCCCGAACATTGTCAAAATTATACAAGGGTTCTCCCATACCCATCAAAACGACATTAGAAATCAGCCTTTGCTCTGAAGAGTAGGCACTTCCAACCGTGGGCCATTCATTCAAGTCATCACGTACGGCCATGATCTGACCCACAATTTCGGAAACGGTGAGATTTCTGACCCAGGCCTGGGTACCTGTATGGCAAAAGGTACAATTCAGGGTACAACCTACCTGGGATGAAACGCACAAGGTCCCCCGACCTTCCTCAGGTATATATACCGTTTCGAATTCATGTCCTCCATCACTCCTGAAAAGATATTTCCTGGTACCATCTTTGCTGATTTTTCTAATTCTGCATTCAGGGACCCGAAGTACCGAATTATTGTCCAGAAGATCCCGAAAATCCTTGGCCAGATTTGACATTGCCCAAAAATCCCGACAACCCCTGACATAGATCCAGTTCCATAACTGATCGACCCTCATTTTCAATTTCGGTTCCGGAACACCCAATCCAAGCAGGGTTTGAGACAAGGATGATCGGGTCAAACCAATCAGGTTTTGCTGGTCACTTTCAATTTGAGTCATAGATTCAGTCGGACCCGGAAGCCTTGCGGGAAAACACACTACCTACTCGCAGGAAACAAAAACTATTGACAGGCAACAGCGGCTCTTTTCAAACCGGCAGTTACACCACTCAGGGAGTAGGTATCAACTACGGTTGTACCCCTTTGTGAAAGCATGGTGACCACAGCCTTTCCTCCTCGTTTCAAGGCAGATACGATTTTTTCATCATCAGAATACAATGGCCATGCATAGGTCAAAATCTTGTCTTCCGGATCAAGGTGCAGGTTGAATTTCCTGTTGTCATCAATCACCAGTGATACCGATGATTTTCGCCTGATATTGAAGCCGGCCTCAATGGAGACGAGCTCGGTACCACCCCGACCTCCCAAAATAGATATGGTAAGGCGGGTAATACCACGTGAAACCTTGACCGTCTTTCCGTTCTGGGTATAGGAACTGCTGGCTGGCTGTGCCATTATGCCACAGTGCAATTGTTCGCTGGAGGAGGTAGTCTTGTAAACTATCCAGTCATTAATCTGGTCAATGCCCTCAATCTCCTGCTGTGATAACAAGGGGGTCGCTAAACCAACCCAAAAAACAAAACAAAAAACGAACCTTATTTTCACCACTCTGCCTCAAACTACTCAATATTATTATATTTTTGCTAATGCTATTATTTGTAAATCCTACAAATATACCAGAATTTTGAAATGACCATAAACTTATAAGGTCCTTTCCATGTGGAAGTAGGGAATGATATATTTTACGATAATACACCTAAACAAGTTACAATTCAACAAATTTGCATTTCAGCAAATCCCTACTATTTTTGTAAATTCATTAATTACCATCTGTTGTTCAAGATTTTGTGAACCAAACCAGCAAGGATTGAGAAAATGTCAAAACCGAGAACCCTCTACGACAAGATTTGGGATGACCATGTCGTACATCAATCTGATGATGGTACCTGCCTGATTTACATCGATATGCACCTTGTCCATGAAGTGACCAGCCCTCAGGCCTTTGACGGGTTGAGGATGGCCGGACGGTCTGTCAGGGCTCCGCACAAGACCATTGCCGTTTCCGATCATAACGTTCCCACCAATGTTGGCAGGGAGAAGGGCATTGAAAACGAGGAGAGCAGAATTCAGGTGGAAGCCATGGAGCGCAATGCCGAGGAGTTCGGCATACAATACTTCGGTGTCGATGACATAAGACAGGGTATCGTACATATCATAGGACCCGAACAGGGTTTGACCCAGCCTGGTATGACAATCGTATGCGGTGATAGTCATACGGCTACCCACGGAGCCTTTGGAGCCTTGGCACATGGTATAGGAACCAGTGAAGTTGAGCATGTTCTGGCAACCCAGACACTCATCCAGAAGAAATCCAAAAACATGAAGGTCGAGATTACCGGTTCTTTGGGACGTGGTGTTACGGCCAAGGATGTTACTCTTTCCATAATTGGCAAGACTGGAACGGCTGGCGCAACGGGTCATGTCATTGAGTACTGTGGTGATGTAATAAGAAACCTTTCAATGGAAGGGCGAATGACAGTTTGCAACATGGCTATCGAAGGAGGGGCCAGAGCTGGCTTGATTGCTCCAGATGACCAAGCCATCGAGTATTTGAAATCAAGGCCCTATTCACCCAAGGGAGCTTCATTTGAAATAGCCCAAACCTTCTGGAATTCCCTCTATTCCGACGAGGGTGCCTATTTTGACAAGGAAGTCATTATTGAAGGAGAAACGATTTCACCGGTGGTAACCTGGGGTACCAGTCCTGAAGATGTTTTGCCGATTGATGATTATGTACCCGCTCCTGAGGAATTCGAAGGGTTGAAGGCTGATGCCGTAAGGAGAAGTCTGGATTATATGGGGCTCAAGCCTGGAACGAAATTGTCCGATATAGATATCAATACAGTTTTCATCGGGTCTTGTACCAACGGCAGGATCGAGGATCTACGGGAAGTGGCCAAAATCATGAAGGGCAAGAAAGTCAAGTCAGGTCTTCGAGCCATGATTGTTCCTGGTTCAGGGCTTGTCCGCGAACAGGCTGAAAAGGAAGGTATTGCCCAACAATTGGTAGATGCTGGGTTTGAATGGAGAATGGCCGGTTGTTCCATGTGTCTCGGCATGAATCCTGATCAATTGGCACCCGGCGAACGCTGTGCCTCGACATCCAACAGGAATTTCGAGGGACGCCAGGGCAGAGGTGGTAGAACCCATCTGGTAAGTCCGGCCATGGCTGCGGCAGCTGCCGTTACTGGCAAACTGACTGATGTTCGTCAGTTCATGTAATCCGGTTTAACCAGAAAGAATGATTTGGAGTTTATGATGAAGAAGTTTGAACAATTTACCGGAATAGCCGCCCCGATGCCTTTGGTCAATATTGATACGGACATGATTATTCCAAAGCAGTTCCTCAAGACTGTCAAAAGGACAGGTTTGGGTGTAAGCCTGTTTTTTGAAATGAGATATGATCTCGAAGGCAAGGAGAACCCTGATTTTGTCTTGAACAAGAATGCCTGGAAGAACGCTGAAATAATTATTGCAGGGGATAATTTCGGTTGTGGCTCATCAAGGGAGCATGCACCTTGGGCTTTGCTTGATTATGGTGTCAAGTGTGTCATATCCACGGGTATTGCCGATATTTTCTACAACAATTGTTTCAAGAATGGCATCCTGCCGATTACACTCCCCAAGGAACAGGTTGACATGTTGATGGATTTTGCCGAGTCAGGTTCAAATGCCAGAATGACGATTGACCTTGAAAACCAGGAAATTACAGCACCGGATGGTACCAAAATTCCCTTTGAGATTGACAGTTTCAAGAAAAAGTGTCTCCTTGAAGGTCTTGATGACATCGGACTGACCATGGAGAAAGAATCCCATATCGACAAGTTTGAAGAGAATTATTCATTTGCCAGGCCTTGGTTATAAGCTTTTCATGCAAGTTTTATTTTTGGGATGGTGACCTTTAATCGGAAGACCATTGAGATTGAAAAGGCTATTTATTCCACTCTTTATTGCTCATTATCTCATATTGAATCACGAAGATCTTAGTGCAGTAAAATAAGTCACACCGAGGATCATTTCATGGTGTTATTTCCCATCATTACGGGCCAATTTATACATCAAAGTGTGTAAGGCTACCTAATAAATACTAACCCGAATAACTCACCAGACTTCTTTTATTTAGCTATTATTCCACGCAAGATTCGTTTATTTCACTTATTGCATTTATTTCACTTATGCATTATATTGAACCACTAGGAAAGGAGCAAAACTATGACAATGACCGCATATAGAGAATTGCCACCTTCAGCTAGAGATGCAGAGATTGCCCGGCATACAAGCCAAATGTTAGCTAAATATGCTACTGCAGATAAGCCACTGAGTTTACGTATTAATAAACCCAAGCCAGCTGAAGTTATCGACCTTCCTGAAGGTGCAGTGAAACTACTTCTTGAAATCCTTGATGCTATGGCTGCTGGTCGTGGCGTCACAATTATCCCAGAGAATGCTGAGCTTACTACTGTCCAAGCTTCGGATATTTTGAATGTCTCAAGGCCTTACTTAATCAAACTGTTAGAGGAAGGCGCTATCCCGCATCATAAAGTAGGGAGGCACAGACGTATCCTGATGGAGGATGTCATGGCCTACAAAAAATCGATTGATGCAGCCCGCAAGAAAGTTTTAGAGCAACTAACTGTTGAAGCCCAAGAAGAGGATATGGGTTATAATTTATGAGTCGATACACTGCGCTTCTAGATGCAAATGTCTTGTATCCAGCACCAATGAGGGACATCTTGATGGAACTAGCAGTAGGGGACCTTTATAAGGCTAGATGGACGGATGACATTCACCGGGAATGGATTGATTCTCTCTTACGGAATGAGCCAGAACGTTCTAGAGAAAAACTAGAGCGTACCCGGGAATTAATGAATGAACACACAAGAGATTGTCTAATTTATGGTTATGAATGCATTATACCTTCATTGGAACTTCCCGATCCAAACGATCGTCATGTTTTGGCAGCTGCAATTGTAGGAAGATGCGATGTGATTGTCACTCAAAACTTCAAAGATTTTCCTGAAGAGGTTGTAAGAATTTTCAATATTGAAACCCAGCACCCGGATGAATTCTTGTTAAATCACCTTGATTTGGCTCCAGGTTTATTTTGTGAAGCAATTAAGGAGATTCGCTCACGCTTGAAGAAGCCTTCATATGATATTGAGCAATACTTGCGAATATTGAGACAACAAGGGCTAGTGGCAACTGCAGCTGAACTCGAACAATATAAAGGCCTCATCTAAGCCAGCCTGAAAGATCAGAAAGAACCCTAATTGTTGCCGGAGACCAGTGAGATATTACTTTTTAACCCTTACACACATTTGTTCCGACCCAGTAAGGATATTGGGTATTAAATTTTGAAGATAGGAGTGTTTGATCGTTGTGTAGGGTAAAAAAACCGTATTATAGAAAAAGCGATTCGGTTGAATTCCTGATTTTTAATAGTACCACAATGTTTCCGATAATGTATTAATAAGTAGCAACTAATGTTGTGTTAGAAACTCTGGAAGAAGTAGGATTAATACTAGAAGTCAAAGAGTTGCGATTAATAGGTCTTTTTCATTTATGTTCCCAGAAACTGGAACGTTTTTATACTTGAATAGTGATTAACACAGACATTCAGCCTGATCACAAGCGTAAACCACTCACCTGATCGAAAAAGTATGTTTTTTCGGGGACAAATTGCAGACCGATGGTTTGGGAAATATCGGGTTGATCTTCCCGGTTCCCCTTGCAGGTAATCCTTTGTTTGCCTAGGGAAATCGTAATCATAATGCTCTCGCCGGTGTTTTCTGTTGCAAACACGGTTCCCTGAATGGATCCCTTTTCGGGATCGGTAACGGAAATGTCTTCGGCACGAATGCCAAGAACGACATTTTTCTGATTGGGAAAGGATGTGCTGACTATTCTATTCCCTTCCTTGGCCTTGGAAGACTCCTCGATATCGTGATCACCCTTGGCATGAAACCAGCCATCCTGTATCTGTCCTTCAATGAGGTTCATGGAAGGGGAACCTATAAAATCGGCTACAAAGATGTTGGCCGGATCGTGATAGATTTCGTCTGGGGTTCCAAGTTGGACAATCTTGCCGTTATTCATAACTCCAATGCGGTCGGCTAGGGTCATGGCTTCGATTTGATCGTGGGTTACATAAACCGTAGTGATTTTCAATTCATGGCTGAGATGCTTGAGTTCGGCCCGCATGGAAACCCTCAGTTTTGCATCAAGGTTGGAGAGGGGTTCATCCATCAGAAAAACCTGTGGTTCCCTCACGATTGCCCTGGCAAGGGCTACCCGTTGCCTCTGGCCACCTGATAATTCACGAGGTCTGCGATGGAGAAAGTCACCCAATTCGACACGGTTGGCGGCTTTGTTTACCAACTCGTTTATTTGGTTGGAGGGAATCCTTTTCCTTACCTTGAGGGGATAGGCAATGTTCTCGTAGACAGACATGTGGGGATAAAGACCGTAGTTTTGAAAGACCATTGCAACGTCCCGATCCTTTGGCAAATCCTCATTAACCATCCTGTCACCAATCCAGACCTCACCTGAGGTAGGTTCCTCCAGTCCAGCGATCATGCGCATGGTTGTTGTTTTTCCACATCCCGAAGGTCCCAGCAAAACCAGGAATTCCCTGTCCTCGATTTCGAGGGTCTGGTTGTCTACGGCGACAAATGAACCCCATATCTTTGATAGATCTTTAAGTAGTATTCTGGCCATTATCTAACCGCTCCCATGGTCATTCCCTGGACAAAGTGTTTTCTGATGATGAGTGCAAGAACAAACATTGGAACCATGATGATTATCCCGGCAGCAGACAACAGGTTCCATAAATCCCCTTCTTCTGCCTTGAACAACGCCAATCCGATGGGGAGAGTAACCGAATGCTTGTTGGTAAGGATCAAGGCAAACAGGAATTCGTTCCAGGCAATGATGAAACAGAATATGCCGGAGGTTATCAGACCAGGTGCTGCCATCGGTAAAACGATATTCCTGATTACCTGAATCCTGCTGGAACCGTCCACCAGTGCTGCTTCTTCGGTGTCAAGTGGGATACCGTCAATAAAGCCCTTGATCATCCAAATCGCAAATGGCATGACGATGGCCAGGTTTACCAACACCAACCCTGTCCTTGTATCCAGCAGGGAAATATCCCGGAACATGACGAAAAAGGGAAGGATTATCACGACCGCTGGGACAAATTGGGTTGCCAGGATCATGACCAGCATGACGGTTTCACCCTTCAGGCGAAACCTGGAAAACGAATAGGAGGCACAGGTTGCAACGGGTATGGCAATCAGTACGGTAACGGTTGCAACAATGGTAGAATTGATCAGTTTGTCCAACAGGTAATAGGGTGGGTCGAATACCACTGCAAAGTTTTCAAGTGTAGGTCTGAACCAGATTTTGAGTTGGTAAACATCGACATGGGTCTTGAAGGCTGCCATGAATATCCAGATTATGGGAATAATCATGATCGCCGCCCCGATTAGGATGACAATCAACTGGACATATTGCCAGAATTTTCGCAACTTGAGGCCCGTCATTGTTGGTTCTTTCGAAAGACCAGCTTGGCATAGGCATAGGTCAGGAAGATCATGGGAATTACCATCAACCATGCCGCCGAGGCCGAATATCCGATCTGGCCGTATTTCATGCCATTGAAATATATATAGTGGCTCAAGGTTTGGGTGGCAGTTCCCGGTCCGCCATTGGTTAACATGTAGACCTGATCAAAGGTCTTGATTGAAAAAATTGATTTCAGGATGATAACCACGGCCAAAACGGGACCAAGTTGGGGCAGTGTTACATCCTTGAAGACCTGCCAACCGTTGGCGCCATCAACTTGGGCCGCTTCAAGGGAATCTCTTGGTATGGCCCCCAACCCTCCAATCAGCACCAGGGTCAAGAAGGGTATCCATCCCCAGACATCGGCCATCACACAAACTGCAAAGGCCAATTGAGGATCAGCCAACCAGCTGATATCGGCCAAGGGTGGTATGAGAAAGCCGAAAAAGGCATCGAACAAACCGAATTCCGGATTGAACATGAATCTGAAAGAAACTCCGATCAAGGCCGGAGACATGGCAAAGGGCAAGATCAGCAAGGTCTGGACCGACATTCTGAAACGACCACCCGGAGCCAGGAGCAATGCAAAACCCAAGGCAATAATTACGGTCAGTCCAACAGTCAAGATGGAATAAACCGTTGTTACCAGTACCGAATTCCAGAAAGCTGGTTCTTCAAAAAGGGCCCAATAGTAGTTTTCCCATCCAAGAAATCCCTGTGGGAATCCCGGACGGGTCAGGCGACCTTGGTAAAAGGAAAGGACAAAGGAACGAACCAGAGGCCAGATTGCTGTTGCAAACACAACAACAACGGCTGGTAGCACCAACAGATATTTTAATACGTGGTCTCGCACTTAATCCCAGCAAATGAAAAATGGGCAGGAACAGTCCTGCCCATTTTGGGTTTAATTATTGAATCCTACCGGATCTTCTGAGAACCCTGTCGGACTGTTCGGCAGCCTCGATCATAAGTTCACGAACGTTACCTCCAGCAGCTGCCTTGGCGATGGCGGCTGAAAGAATATCACCAACTTCGGGCCATTCAGGAATTTGAGGCATGATGTCAGACTCCCTGAGTGACTCCCAGGCAGCTGCCTGAATACCATCATTGGCAGCATTGACCTCAGGATCAGTCAAACTGGAAATGTGGGTCACAACATTATTGACAATCTTGGTACCCATGACCTCACGTTCAACCGCATTGGCCTTGTCCATATCCGGATTGGAAAGCCACTTCATGAATTCCCAAGCAGCACCCTGGTTTTCGGAATAACTTGAAATCGAAAAGGGCATGGAAATGGCATAGGTCTTTGTTCTCCCTTCGTATGAAGGCATACCCGCAAAGGCAACCTGATCCTTGGTCAGGGTCGAGGCATCGGGGTTGTAAAACCCAGAATAAGCCCACCACCAGACGGGAATCATGGCAGAATTGCCCTGCATGAATGACTGGCGTGCATCCTGTTCCACAAAGGACAGGGAGTTGGGATTGGTAACCTCATGCACGGTGTGCAGGGCTATGTAATCCTCTGTTGCCTGCAGGGCTTCTTCGGAAGTCCAGGCAGCAGTCCAGTCATCATTGAAGATGTCACCTCCGGCAGCCCAGATGAAGTTCAACCAGATAAACAGATTCTGCCTGTTGCCGTCATTGTTGTAATACAGGGCAATGGGTGAAACATCGGGATTGGTTTCCTTGAGCTGCTTGCCAATTTCCACTACTTCTGCCCATGTTGTCGGAGGATTGGGAATCAAGTCCTTCCTGTAGAACATCAATTGCGGATGGGCTCGTAGGGGGAAACCGAGGGTTTCACCTTCGAATTGAGCAGACCTGGCGAAGGCTTCAGGGTATCGCTCCATGGAAATACCATCCCTGGCCATCAACTCGTCAATACGAACAAGCCAATGGGCATTGGCCGGACCCCAACTGTCCAGATAGTTGACAACATCATAGGTGCCGACTGCAGCCAAGCCTTCAGCAACAAGTTTTTCCTGCAGATTGGCAAAGGGGATAAAGGTCCACTCGGTTTCAATACCGGTCAACTCAGTGAATTCATCGTCGCGCAGCATCAAGCCGTCGAATTGGGGAGTAACAACCGAAAGGATATTGATTGTCGTACCTTCGAATGGTTTTCCAGGCAATAGATTATGTTCAATGGTTTCAGCCCGTACGGACGAAAGACCTGTAATCAAAGCCAAAGTGGATAGGATTAAAGTTAGTTTTTTCATCATTTTTTCTCCAAAAAAATTACTATGAAAATTCTTTTGGCTTACCCCTTATGTAATCAGGGTAAGCCATATAAATCATTTTGTACGGTAAAGTATAATCAAAACGATCAAGTGATGGAAATAGGTAACCACCATTAATTTATCTTGGCTTTAAATGGGAATTTGCGGATTGCAACCTTCAGGTTTCAATTCCTTGAGCAAGAAAGGTTGTGAGGATTTTGTTATCGTTCCCTCATGGTTTCGGGAAGGTAGGTGGCAAGATCGGGGAAGGCAATGAGAACAAATACCATTAAAACCATGATGGCGAACATGGGTAGGGCTGTTTTGGCAATATAGTTCATTTCATGTCCCGTAATGCCTTGCATGACAAACAGATTGAATCCGATGGGAGGTGTAATCTGGGCCATTTCAACCACCACCACGATGAAAATACCGAACCAGATGACATCAATCCCGGCCTGGCGTATCATGGGTTCAACAATGGCCATGGTCAGAACCACGGATGAAATGCCATCAAGAAAACATCCGAGAATGATATAAAATATCATCAGCGCTATCAGCAGTGTGAATGGTGTAAGTCCCAACTCATCTATCCAGTTGGCCAAGGCCCGTGGTAAACCGGTAAAGCCCATTGATAATGACAGAGCTGCCGCACCACCAAGGATCATGGCAATCATGGCAGAAGTCCTGGTTGCTCCAAGCAGGCTTTCAATAAAGGTTTTCCGATCAAGGGAGCCTTGACTTGCGGCCAGAAGCAGGGAACCAACCACCCCGAATGCTGCTGCTTCAGTTGCCGTGGCCCACCCAAGATACATTGAACCGATAACCACACTTATAAGCAACAGGACCGGAATAAGGAACTTTGATTCCTTGACCTTTGCCATAAAACTCATTCGATTGCTAATTTCTGGAACCTCGCTTCGCCTGAAAACCGACCACAAGGCAACATAGGCCATGAACATCAGGGCTAGGACCAATCCAGGTATGACCCCTGCCAGAAAGAGTTTGGTAATGGATTCATTGATCGTAACACCGTATACGATCAAGGTCAGGGAAGGAGGAATCATGAGACCCAAGGTAGCAGCACCAGTTAGTGTTCCGATTATCATGTATTCCGGATATTTTCGCCGCCGAAGTTCCGGTATGGCCATTTTACCGACCGTTGTCAGGGTTGCTGCCGAAGAACCGGAAACAGCTGCAAATACCGTGCATCCAACGATATTGGTGTGAACCAGTCCCCCGGGCAAGCGGGCCATCCACGGGGATAGCCCGCGGAACATGTCCTCCGATAACCTTGTCCGGAAAAGTATTTCACCCATCCATATGAACAAGGGTAGTGCGGTAAGGGTCCAACTGCTTGATGATGTCCAGATGGTCGTAATCATGGCATCCCCGGCAGGACGTGTTGTGAAAAGTTCCAAACCCACAAAGGCTACACCAAACAGGGCCAGACCTACCCAGACCCCAGTTCCAAGCAATAAAAACAGGACAAAGAGAAAGATCAAAGTGAGGTACAGCTGTTCCATGAACCTTACTCCTCCTCTTTCAAAATTTGGGATCCGGCAGAATGAGTGCCAAATAAAATGACCCTGACCAGATTGTCGAACAGGGCAATGGCAAAAATAACTGATCCAATCGCCATGCTCATTTGGGGAATCCAGATGGGTGTTGCATCCTGTCCCTGTGATATATCATTCAATTTGTAGGACCACCAAGTGGTCTTGACGGCATATCTGGCCCAGTAAACTGCCAAGATGGTCGCCATTGCAAAACACCAGATTTCACCAATCCTGCGATATTTGCCCAATGTTCCCAGAATCAGGGTAACCCGTATGTGATTGCCGTTGTTCAAGGCATAGGCAAAGGCAAAAAATGATGCTCCGGCCATGAAATAACCGGCATAATCAGGACCACCGGTAAACATTTCTCCGGTCCATCGAGCCAACATTTGAAGCAGGATAAGGACCAGAATGACAATTAGGAACAAGGCTGCCAAATAACCTGATCCCAAATAAAGACCATCAAGGAATTTACGTAATTTAGGTCCGATTATTTCAATCAATCTCTTGTCCTACCCAAGTTACAGGTTGGCAGAAATCTGCCAACCCGTGATTTGAATAAATCAATGTCTAGCGAGCCAGAAAACCGTCTACGATTCTTTGACCTGCTTCACCGGCACTTTCCAGCCACTCAGTGGTCATGGTTTCGCCGAAGACCCTGAGTTCATCAGTCAGAGCATCACCTGCCCTGCCAACAAACATGCCGTTTTTGGCCAATTCACCCATGGTAAATTGGGTGTAGTGAACAGCTCTCCAGTACCCGGCATATTCGGCCAGGGAGGCACATCCGTTGATTATGTTTCTGGTGCCATCATCAAGACCTGCCCATGAATCTTTGTTGACCATTACGTAGTTCCTTGGAAGCCAGGCATCCACTTCATAAAAGTGGGTGAGACTTTCCCATACCTTACGGTCATAACCAGTTGAGCCTGAGGAAATCATTGCTTCAGCCACTCCGGTGGCAAAGGCTTGTGAGATTTCCGCCGCTTCGATCTGAACCGGAATCATGCCGGCCAATTCAGCAATCCTGGCAGTTGCCGTGTTATAGGAACGGAACTTGATGCCTTCCATGTCGGCAACGGAATTGACTTCCTTCTTGAAATACAATCCCTGAGGTGGCCATGGTACGGAATAGAGTAGATGGAGATTTTGTGAATCAAGCAGGGCTGACAATTCAGGTTTGGCAAATTCCCATAATGCTACGGCATCCTCGAATGATGTCGCAAGGAATGGGATTGAATCAAAGCCGAAAAGGGCATTTTCATTTTGATGTGCTGACAACAGCCGTTCACCAATCTGGGTCTGACCTGTTTGAATGGCACGCTTGATATCGCTTCCACCAAAGAGTGAACCTCCGGGGTGGGTTACAATTTCAAGGGCACCCCCGGTCCCTTCGGTTACACAGGTTGCAAATTCAGCTCCTGTCTGGCTGTGGAAATTGGTTGCCGAATAGGCCATCGGCATGTCCCATTTTTCGGCCACAACAACACTTGCAGAAAACAGCATTCCCAGCACCGCAAGAGCGCTTACAACAATTCTTTTCATTCTTTCTCTCCAAAAATTAATTTTGTAACTTTACAATTTAACTGAATCGTCTAGGGAAATAGGGGGAAATGTCAAACAGATACTGATCATTGGCTATCAGTTCAGCCAAAATTCTGCCGGTTTTCGGCCCACCTGTCAATCCGATATGATGATGTCCGAACCCTGTATAAATACGAGATTCACCTACTTCGCCTATAAATGGCAGGCTGTCACATGGTGCAGGTCGGTGCCCTAGCCACTCTTCGGTATCCTCCCATTCCAGATCCGGATAAGTGTTTCGGACATGCCTCTTGATGATTTCCAATGGCTTTTTGGAAGGAGGAGCTGTTAACCCCCCAAATTCCAGAATGCCTGCACATCGTAACCCTATCGCCATAGGAGTCATGACGAATTTTCCTGAAGCAACCATGACTGGGCAGGGAGGCACGATTGAAGGGGACCGAAACAGGATATGATATCCCCGTTCCGATTCCATGGGTACGGTCACTCCCAGCTTTTTCATGAGGTC